>CANPYA010000037.1 GCA_947587565.1 uncultured Bacilli bacterium
TCGATTGCTCTATCCATAAGAGATACTTATAACATCAATGAAACAATATTTTTTGTCGATAATAATTTAATTGATGTTTCTTTTATCTAAATAGTCATATTTGGTATTCAATATCTTTTTTAGTTGTTTTTACTTCATTTCAATTTCTTTTTCGGACGTACATTCATAATTTGGCATTTCTACTTGGAATTGATTCAATCTAAATATTCCTTCAATATCAACAACATCTGTTAAACGATATTTGCCATCTTGGGCTTTTAGTTTCAACTGGTCACAATTTGTGACCGTTTCATTTCCTTAATCTTTAAGTCTCTTTTTAAGTACTATCCAATAAGTTTGTGGATTATTACTTTCCAAAGTAACACTTACTATATCTATAACAAGATTTAATAATTAATTATAATTTTTATAAATGTTCATTTATTTTATATTTCTTATCGCCGGTTTCATGATTTAATAAATATTATTTATATATACTAAAATTATAAACTATTTAATATTTTTATCTTTTTCAATTTTTGGCTATTTTTTATTGAAATATTCCAAATATTGTTATATAATCTAATTGTTCCAGTTGTCTCCGTAGCTCAGCTGGATAGAGCAATCGCCTTCTAAGCGATCGGTCAGGTGTTCGAATCACCTCGGGGACACCAGAAGGTATTTAACTCGAACTTTTAAATTATTTGTTAAGTTCGAGTTTTTATATTCAATAATTTAGAATTATGAGAACAATTAAAATTAATGCCATTATATTTACCATTTACTTTAAGCCAAAAAGATAAAGATGAATTGATAGTACATTTAGAAATCAACTTGTCAAAAATTTAATTTTATGTTATTATGAATATGTCAAGGAAACTTGAATAAAATAAAAAAGGAATACCTAATTTTGAAGAGTTAGGTACTATTCCCAAAATTTTAGGTCAGTACCGACTTATACAGTTGGTACTATTTTTATTAGAATGATCAAAATCACAATAATAAGGAGTATTATGATAGTACAAAGATATTTCTCTGATTTTCTCATAATATCACCCCCTTTCACATAAAAATGTTTAAGGGAAATAGTACCTAAACTAACTAAGCATTCCTATTAAATATTATACCAAACATTTGTTATTAAAGTACCGGACAAAAAAAGAAATTTCAACAATTCCATTGTCTGTAAATAATTTTTATGATATTATGAATTTGTCAAGGGATTGACATAAAGGAATACTTAATATTTTGCGTTGTTGAGTGTTGTCAAATTGTTTTGGCTTCCACCTAAATCATAAATGAGTTAGGCAAATTTCTTTTTATATTAAAACTATATATAATAAAAATATTAAGAGAAAAATTATTATTACTAAAGATAAGATTAATAAATATTTCTTGTTCGTTAAACATTTAAAAAAAAATTAAAAAATAGTCAATTTATTAAGTTTCCTTAAATTTGTTTTAAAGTCAAAGGTCAAAATAATATTGACTTTTTTTCTTTTTTTTATTATACTAGTTAATACTTTTTTAAGGAGGCATTTACTATGAATCAAGAATTAATTAGATTAACTAATCGTCTAGGAGCGGTATCAAATGAAAATGGCAAAATTGATATTGTTGAAAAAGCCAATGATTCTTATGATTTTACCGATATATTAAATAAAGAAAATGATTTAGAGATTATTAATAAAGATTTAAGTCATAATAAAGATAATTTAACAGATGTCCAACATAAAATTATAATTTCAGAATTTTATAACATAACACTTTATACATTAGAAATATTACTATTTTTGTTTTTACATACAGAATGTTCTTTAAATGTTACATTACTTGTTAATTTATTAACCTATTTACCTTATAAAGGAGTTATTCTTTTAACATATGGTACAAGATTAAGCAAATTAACTAAAAAAAGTAAATTAAAAGAAAAAATACAAGATTTGCTTGTTAAAAAAAGCCAAGTTGAAGAAGAATTACAATTAATGCAAGAAAAAACCAAATATCAAAAACATACTTCTATAAATAATTATAAAAATCAAATTTTTATCTATTCTTTAGAAACAGATAATTTAACTGAAGGAAAAAATAAAGTATTAAGTTTAAAAATAAAATAACTATCTTATTATATATGGATCATTTACTAATCCAACTCCTGATAAATTAATACTACTATCTATATAAAAGACTGGTCTTATTTGTTCTCTATATCCTAAATATCCAGAAAATGCACTTACTGAGCCATCATATTTAACAATATAATAAGGTACAACTTCGCCATGATCTAAAAGCCAATCCATATCACCATTATAAAGCCAATTGGAAAAGTCATAAGTTTTTTTCCAATCTCTTTCGTTATCGTAAGCTAAATAATAATCCGACAAATACATTAGTCCTACTTTATTTTCAACAAAATCTTCCCATCCTTGTTCAATTTCATAAATTGTTTCGCCATTACCTTCTAAACTTAAAATAGTTCCGTATTTCCATTTACTAGTTAAAATTATATCTTGCCATTTATTCTCTTTAAAGTAGGGATAATTTTCAACATTAGTTATAAAATAATTTCCATAACTATAATTTAATCCTCCTCTTAAAGGGGAATTTAACCAAGTATTAGTGCTATATTCCCAGGCATAATAACCAATCATAGTATTTTTTATAACTTTCAATGTTCCATCATCTGTTATACCAATAATCCGATACATATATAAATCAGGATTATTTAAGCATTTATGTTTACTATTAGTTCCAAAACATAAATAATTATTATTCATTATCGGATAGTTATTAGGATTTTCTACTGAATCACTATATTCTTCATTGATACCTTGAAATCGATACATTCCTCCAACTAAAGTTGAACTTAAACCAACAGGTTTATTATCTAAAATATCTTGAACCCTAAATATAGGGGCATTATCAAAATATAAAGTACAATTGACTGTTTTATTGCTAGTTATAGTTACTCCTTCCCCATCAGTAGAAATAATTTCTTGGGTATTTAAAAGTTCATTATTTAAATCTGTACAAGTACTTTTTAAAATATTTAAAGTATATCCTAAATTTAAAGCATCAAAAATACTTCCAGAAAATTCTTCATAAGTATCGGTATTATTATCTTTAAACATTATTGCAAATTGTGATTTAGAATTTTTTAAATTATTAGTATTGGAATTAATTTCAGCATTGTGCAAAATTATTAAAGGCATGATAAATAAAATTATTAACAATATACCTATTACTATCTTTTTATTTTGCATATGCATCATTCTTTTCTACTCTACAATTATTAGTATAGCAAAGTCTAAGACGTATTGTCAATACGTAACAAAGTAAAAACAATTATAACCTGTTTTATAATTTAACTTAGGTGTAAATATGGAATTTAAAGCAAATAATTACAAACCAAATGAAATATTAAGATTTATGCGAGAAGCAACTAACATGACCCAAAAAGATTTTGCCAAAAGAATTAATAAATCTAAAGATTGGCAACAATCTAATGAGTATGGACGGACTAACTACTATTTTAAAGACTTATTAAATATTGCTAATGAGTATAATTTTGAAATAAAAATCATTAAAAAATAGCAATTTCTTTTTTTGTCCGCTACTATTTTAAGAAATCTATGTTATACTTAATTTAGCAAGGATATTTTATCTTTGTTAGTTGGGGTTTTGGTTGTATTTTAAATTGTGAATATTTTTTTGAATTAGTTTTTCAAATCCTTTCTAAAAAATTTAATAGTTCCCCAACCTATTAAATTTTTTTTATTTAAAATAATTAATACTTATGATACAATAATGTTAACTATAATAAGGAGGGCCAAGATGGCAAAGTTAAAAATAAAAAGCGGGGTTAAAAAAATTGCTGTAATTGTTGTAGTTTTAGGATTATTCCTAAGTATTGGATTATATTCTTACATTAAAATTAAAAATCAAAAAGAATATGAAAAGACTTATGATTATAAGTTAAGTCAAATGGGCTATACTGAAGAAGACATCAAAATAATTAAAGATAAATTTAAAGATAAAGAAATTGCATATATTTTAGATAATGAAAAAAACGAATTATATATTAATCTAGCTCAAGAAAAATATTTTATCTATGATAAATTTTATGATTACTTAGATTATCAAAAAGAAGAACAAGATAAACCATTAAGAGAAATTGTCGAAAGAATAAATACCAACACGAATAAAGAATACTACACTGACGCTACTCCCACCGATATTTCTAAAAAAGAATTAATGTTAGTTAATAAATACAATTATCTAGATGCATCTTATACACCGGAAACTTTAGTAAGTGTCGGTATGGATTATGCTTATGGGGAATTAGGAAGTCAAAAAGTAACGGAAGATACTTATAATGCTTTTTTAAATATGTGGCGAGCAAGTCATGAAGCGGGATTTTACTTAATGGTTAATTCATCTTATCGGACTCACGAAAAACAAGAAAGTGTCTATAATGAATATAAAAAGTTAGGAACAGAATATGCGGATTCTATCGCGGCAAGACCAGGATATTCGGAACATCAAACCGGTTATTCACTTGACATCTTTGAAAAAGGTACTTCATCTAGTAATTTTCACGAAACTGATTCTTATAAATGGCTTTTAGAAAATGCTCATAAATATGGTTTTATTTTACGGTACCCAGAAGATAAAGTCGATATTACGGGCTATAAATTTGAATCTTGGCATTTCCGTTATGTTGGCGTCGAAGCTGCTACTTACATCCATGAAAACAACATTACATTTGACGAATATTACGCTTACTATGTAAAGTAAGCTTTTTTTGTTTGCTAAAAGGTTTATAAACAGTCAAAAATTTGCTATAATTATAAGTGGTGAAATATGTTGAATTATCCGAATCAAATTAAAAAACAATATACCAAAAATATTAATTACGCCAACCGAGGAATGGATTTAGAAGCAATAATCAATGACACCAATGAATATTTACTTGAACATGATATTGCTCTTATCTATAAAAAGCCCACTCCTATTGGGGTAGTTAAAGTAAGTTATCACGATAATAAACAAGTAATCGATAAAGCATATTTTGCTAGTCAATCAACTCTAGATTATAATGGCTTATATAAAGGTAAATATATTGAATTTGATGCTAAACATACTAACTCCAGAACATCATTTCCTCTTAGTAATATTCATCCCCATCAACTGAAACATATTAGAAGTGTCATAAGACATAACGGAATAGTATTCTTAATCATTCAAATAAATGGTTTAATATATTTACTAAATGGTCCTGATTTAATTAATTTTATAGATAACGAGAAAAGAAAAAGTATTCCTTATGAATTTATCAAAGAATATGGTTATCTTTTAGAATATAATTATAGTAAAGGATTAAATTATTTAAAATATGTCGATTTAATAGGAGGTCTCTTATGAAAAAAGAAGAATTAAAAAAGAAAGTAAAGAATGCCGAAGAAAAAGTTAAAAAGAAAATTAAACCAAAAGAAAAAGGCGAAAAGAAAAAAGGTTGGAAATCAGTTTTAAATATTATTTTAGTAATTGCGATTGCCGTTATTAGTTTAGCCCTAGCCTTCTTACTTTATATTGTTATTACATCACCAGACTTTAATAAAGAAAATTTATATCAAAAAGAACCAACCATTTTATATGATATTAATGGTAAAGAATTTGCGAGAGTTGGCGAGGTTAATAGTACAATTTTAACTTATGATGAAATACCAGATGTTTTAATAGATGCCCTGCTTGCTACCGAAGACTCAAGATTTTTTCAACATAATGGTATTGATTTAGCTCGGTTTATTAAAGCTTCATTATATCAACTTATTGGTAAAAATTATGGTGGAGCCTCTACTATTGATATGCAACTTATGAAGCAAAAATTTAATGGGACTGAAGATGAAGGTCTACCAGGAATCATTAGAAAGTTTAAAGATATTTATATGTCCGTCTTCAAATTAGAGGCCAACTATACGAAAGAAGAAATATTAGAATTTTATTTCAATAGTTTATGGTTTGCTAATGCCGGAGATATCAATATCGGTGATGGTATTTGGGGTATTGAAGAAGCTAGTCAATATTATTTTGGTAAAAGTGCTCGTGATATCAATTTAGCGGAAGCTTCCCTACTTGTCGGAATGTTCCAAAATCCCGTTTGGTATAATCCTTATAGTAATGCCGAAGGATGTCGAATAAGACAAACGAATGTCTTAAAATATATGGTAAGACATGGTTATATTACGGAAGAACAAAAGGATGCGGTTTTAGAAATACCGGTGGAAACCCTTTTAATTGATCAAACTAAACAAAGATTAAAAGTAGAAACTTATCAAGCATTTGTAGACTTTGTTATAAAAGAAGTCCAAGATGAATATGATATTGATGCAAGAAAAGTTGCTTTAAAAATTTATACTACTTATGATCCGGAATTACAAGCTGCGGTAGAAAAAGTCGAAAAAGGCGAAGTTTATAAATTCCCATCTGAAACTATTCAAGAAGGTATTGCGATTACTTCAACTGATACTGGTGCTCTTCTAGCTATGTCAGGTGGAAGAAATTATCAAGCCAACGGAACAAACTTTGCTCTTACAAAAAGACAACCGGGATCAACTGCTAAGCCAATTATGGATTATGGTCCTTATATTGAATATTTAAATCATAGTAGTTATGCCTTAGTAAATGATAATACAACCTACTATCGTGGTGGTACTTCCACTGAAATATCTAACTATGATAATGGTCATAAAGAAATTATTTCTATTCGGTATGGTTTAAGTGATTCGAGAAACGTACCTGCTTTAAAAGTATTCAGACAAGTTTATGATGAAGATAAAAAATTAATTGAAAATTTTGCTCATAGTTTAGGAATTGATTATGGTTCGGAATTAATTGAGCCAGCATCTATTGGTGGTGGTACAATTCAAGCTTCTCCATTACAAATGTCCGCTGCTTTTGGAGCATTTGCCCGAGGTGGCTATTATATCAAACCTTATGCTTATACAAAAATATATAATACCGAAACTGAAAAAGAATATACTCATAGTTTTAAAAAAGAACAAATTATGAAAGAATCCTCAGCCTTTATGTTAACTTCAATCTTAGATGATGTTTATGGAACAGATCATAATACCTCGACTGGTAAAAGTGATGGTATTGCTGGTAAAACCGGAACAACTAACCTTAGTAAAGCTGATAAAACTAATTACAATTTAAGTAGTGGTGCTATTATGGACTCCTGGTATATTACCTACTCATCTAAATACTCTATTGCTTTCTGGTATGGTTTTGAAGATTTAAATAAACAAAAAGAAGCTCGAGAAACTGAAAACTTTAACTTTACAAGTACTACAGGTGGAGCAGCAAGAAAAAGTATTATGACAAATTTAGCGAAACTTCATAAAGGATGTAAACAATTTGAAATGCCGAAAGATGTTGTTCGGACACAAGTCGAAATTGGTAGTTACCCTTATCAACTTCCTAGTGATAATACACCATCTAATTTAAAAACGACGGAATACTTTGTAGAAGGGATGGAACCTACAGAAGTATCTAAAAGATTTAGTACTCTAGATAATCCAACTAATGGGAAATATAATTATTCTGGAAATATGATTACTCTTAGTTGGGACCCAATTAAAACACCGGATGCAATTAATCCAACTTATCTTTTAGATATGTTTACTGAATATGTTGGCAAAGAAGAGGCCCAAGGATTCTATGATGATCGAATTAAATATAATAATAGCAATATTGGTAATTTAAATTATGTTATATATTTAAGAGATGCAAATGGTAATGATACAAGAATTGGTTCAACAACAAGTAATACCTTTAATTATTTAGTATCTGCTGGTGGTGATTATACCTTTGTTGTTAAAGCTGAATATACGATATTTACTAAAAATGCTAGTACTGGTTTAGTTATTAGTACAAGAACTATTGATAGTAATGTTAATGATATGGTTGATGATAACAACAATAACAATAATGACACCAACAATAATCAAGATAATAATACTAATACCAATACCAATGATAATCAAACAAACAATAGTAATCAAAATGATGATGATGGTGATTTAGACTAAAGAAAAAGACTTGAAAAATTTTAAATCAAGTCTTTTATTATGCCTTAATATTTCTATAAATATAATTCCATCATTAATAAATAATAATCAATTTTATCGCGTTCGGGAACTATTTTTAATTCTTCATAAAATTTAGCAATGTACTCTTCGCCATAATTTCTTCTAATAGATTTTTCACAAATTGCTAAATCAAACCATTTATCCGCTATTCCACATTCCCCAACATCAATAAATCCACTAAATTTATCCTTTATAGCAAAAATATTGGGAAGACTAGTATCACCATGAGAAAAACATAATTCAGATGTAAATTTATTTTCCCTTAAAAATTTAAGAATATTATCTACACTTCCAAATCTTTTTAATACATCTTCACTTATCTCATCAACCTTAATTAAATTATTTTTAACATTATTTTCGACTAAAGCTAATTTATAATCAATATCTACATTAAATGGACAATCTTTAATATCTATTTTATATATTTGTTTAAAAGCTTTTGCAATTACTTTAAGACCAATTTCGGGATTTTGTAAATAATACTTAGAACAAACCATCTCACCACCAACAGATTCAGTAATTAAATATTCGGTATCATTTGTCCAATCATATAAAATAATTTTAGGAACACTTAATTTGCCAGCTAGCCATTTAAGTTTTTCATACTCAGAAGTAAGATTTCCTTTATTGGCAATTTTTATAAAATATATCTTATTATTTTTAATTATTTTAAAAACTTGGGAATCTGAGCAACCAATACTAATTTCTTCTAAATTTGCCCCTTTAATAAAATCTAATACTTTAGGACTTAATTTATACTTAAAATTCATCTTTGTCACCTATTTTCTTCTACTATGGGATAAATCAGATGATTCCATTTTTTTTACTTTTTGTTCTTTAAAATAATCATAATTACCTAAATATTGATGAAACTTTGCATCTTCAATATTAATTACTCTTTCCGCTAATTTATTAATAAAATATCTATCATGAGAAATAAAGAATAATGTACCTTTATAATCACTTAGGGCTTCTTCTAACATTTCTTTAGTGTCTATATCTATATGATTTGTCGGTTCATCTAAAATAAGAAGATTAGCTTTCTTTTGAATTAATTCAAATAACTTTAATCTTACTTTTTCGCCTCCCGATAATTTTCCTACTCTTTTAAAGACATTTTCCCCATAAAATAAGAATTTAGCTAATGAAGCTCTTAAATGCGTTTCCGTACCATCAAAAAACTTTCTTGCTGTATCTAATACTGTGGCATTTTCATCTTCAAAATGAATTTCTTGAGGTATATATCCTATAGAAACATTACTACCAATTTTTATTTCACCTTGATAAACATTATCGCCATATAAAATGGCTTTTATAAAAGTAGACTTTCCAGCGCCATTTTTACCCATTAAACATACTTTTTCACCATATTTTAAATATAATTCGGCACCATCTAAGATTACTTTATCACCAATAACAATTCCTAAATCATCTACCACTAAAACATCTTTACCAGATCTACCATTAATTTCAAAATCTAAAGGAAGTTGTTTTTTAGAATCCGGCTTATCTAATAATTCCATTTTTTCTAATTTTCTTTCAATACATGCTGCTCTTCTAAAAAATCTTGGATTATCTCCTCTTTCTCCCCATTCCTTTAATTTTTTTACAGCAGCCTTCATTGCTTCAATTTGCTTTTGTTGATTTTTATATTCATCAAATTCCGCTAAGGCTCTTCTTTCACTTTCTTTTAAATAATAGGAATAATTACCATGATAAACTTCTGATTTACCTTTATCTATTAAAACCGTCTTAGTAGCAACTTTATCTAAGAAATATCTATCATGAGAACTAATTATTACCGTCCCCTTATAATTAGCTAAAAATTGTTCAAACCATTCTAAAGTATCAATATCTAAATGATTTGTTGGTTCATCTAATAATAGAATATCCGGATTACTAATAATTAATGAAGCTAAATTGACAATTGTTTTTTCACCACCAGATAAAGTATTAAAACTTCTATCTAACATTTCATCAGCTATTTTAAAACCATTACAAATTTTGCTAACTTTTTCATCTATGTCATAGCCCCCCATATTAGCAAAACGTTCTTGTAACTTACCATAAGCTTTTAAAACACTATCTAATTTATCTGGAGATACATTAGCTAGTTTTTCTTCATATTCTCTTAATTGTTTCTCTAATTTAAAAATTTCATCAAAAGTCTTAAGTAAAATATCTTTTACTGTTACTTCATCATTTACCTTAGGAGGAATTTGCGATAATAATCCTATAGTAGCATTTTTTCTAATTGAAACCATACCTTGATCTAAATTTTCTTCCCCAGCAATAATTTTAAACAAAGTTGTCTTTCCACAACCATTAGGACCAATTAAGGCGATTCTTTCCCCAGTTGTGGCTTCTAAATCAAATCCATCTAATACTCTTTTAAAGCCAAAATTCTTCTGAGCATTATATACACTTATTTCTATCATAGTTAGCCACCTCCCATTGGCGTTTGTTTACTAAAAATCACCAATATTATAACATAAAATTCAATTTATAACACTATATATTATTTATAATCAGGATAAAATCATAAAATCGAAGAATTTGTTCTAGAAGCAAGTTCTTTTTTAATTTTGTCAGTATTTAAATAA
>CANPYA010000038.1 GCA_947587565.1 uncultured Bacilli bacterium
AAATTAACAATGGTTTTAGTTTCATTAATAACTACTTTTAAATTACCTATAACATCATCAATGGCTTTAACAATTTTCCCAACTTCTAAATATTCATTTTGGTCCATCGCTATTTCAAAAGCACTAAATAATTTATCAACATTTTCAAATTGTAACTCAATGGGGTTTTTAATAATCGCAAAATCATTTTCATTATTACTATAAAGATTTCTAATTTCTCTATAGTCTGCTTTAAGTTTAATAATTGTTTCTCTGTTTCTTTCTTCCGATAAAGTTATCTCTCTTATTTCATCAAGTAAAAAGTCGGCTTTTGTCTTAATATAATTAATATTCATTTCAACTTCCGCTAAACCTTTTTTTAACTTCGAATAATCTTTTTCATTATAATCATTTTGGAGTTCAATAATATCATCTGTTATTTTTGGTAATTCTTTATCTCTGATATTTTCAAATCTTTTTTGCCAATTTTTATATTTTTTCTTTAATTCATTATTATTGACTAAAGCTTCTACTTTATTTAATTCACTTAATATAGATGACGAAATTATTAAATTCTTTTCTCTTTCTAAAGCATTTATTTCTTTAGTTAAAGTATTCTTATATCTTTTATTCATCAATACTAAAACCACAACAACGATAACCATTGTCACTAAATAATACGCCACGGCGATTAGTAAAAATGTTTCTCTAGTCAATTCAATCACCTTACTATAAATAGTTTATCATAAAATTTAACAATTTAGAATAAAAAACGACAAATTTTTTAATTGTCTTTGTCGTTTTATTTATTTAGTTAATTCAACAGTTAAAACACTATCACTATTAATAACGGTTCCGGGAGCAATACTTTGGCTAGTTACATAACCATAACCATTCGTATTTATTGGAATACCTAGTAAATTTGCATAAGTCATAACTTCATTTAAACTCCAGTTGGTAATATCTTCCATCACATAATCTTTTTTATTACTTACTAAAAATACTTTACTACCTTCAATAACACTAGTATCTTTTAAAGGATATTGATTAATAACATATTTACCAGTTCCTAAAGTATAAACATTTAATTTTTGATTTTGTAATTCTTCTTTAGTGGGATTAATTTCTTTACTAATATAATTATCTAATTTAATAATTTTATTATTTTCTTCTGCATCTTTTACTTCCATACCTTCATAAGCGACAATGTCATCCACAATTTTACTTATTTCTTTCGCAATTGGGGTGGCATTTGATGAAGATAATTTTTTAGTAGCAATATAAATGATATATTTCGGATCATCTTCGGGGAAGATACCCGCAAAAGAACGGACATAATCATAAGGGCCATCTAAGTATTTACCATTTTCAACAATTTGAGCAGTTCCCGTTTTACCAAGCATTGTTGTTTTAGTAGGCCGATAATTTTTATAAGAAGAAAGACCATCATAAACCGCCGTATGCATTAATTTTTTCATATAATCGGTGGTTTCTTTACTAAATACTTTCTTAACTTCTTCTCTTTTTCCTTCATAAATAACTTCGCCATTATTATCCACTATTTTAGAAACAATGTAAGGTTTTAAAACTGTCCCATCATTAGTAATAGATGTTAAGGCTTGAAGCATTTGAATTGGGGTAACCGTAATACCTTGTCCAAAAGCGGCGGTTGCCATTTCAAGTTGATTTGTGAAAGCTATTTTACCACTTGCTTCACTAGCTAATTCTATCCCTGTTTTTTTACTAAAGCCTAAATTTTTATAAAAGTCCGTTAAATTAGCAAGACCTACTTGATCAGCAATATAAGAAGCAGCAACATTGGATGAATAAGCAAAACCGGTATCAAAATTAATCCCATCACCCCAACCTTGACCATTATTATGGTCGTGAATCGTATAATTACCTATTTTTCTTTTACCAGAAGAATAAGTTTTTGACCCATCATAATTACCAAGTTCAATATCACTCGCCCAAGAGAATATCTTCATAACACTTCCGGGTTCATATTGATAACTAACTAAAGGATTCATATAACTTTTATCTTTTAAAGTGCCTAAATCATTGGAATTAAAATTTGGGTATGTACTACTTGCCACAATAGCACCCGTTTTGGCATCCATCACACTAAAAATCATCCAATCCATGGTATATTCTTCGGATAATCTTCTGGTTAAGTTCTCCGCAAACCATTGAATCTTTTCATCAATTGTTAAATAAATATCATTCCCATTAATTGCATCTTCCGTTTGCACCTCGGCACTAGGTAAAGTATAGCCATACGCATCAGTTTGATAAGTCGACTTTCCATTTTGCCCACTTAAATCATCATTGAAATAGGCTTCTATTCCCATTTCACCTTTCATCGTTCCATCTTCTTGTTCTTTTGCATAACCAATTATATAAGATGCAAATTGGCCCATACTATAATGTCTTTTCGAACCCGTTATAAAATCTAATCCTGGTAAATCTAGTGCTAAAACTTTATTTTTTTCCGATTCTGTTAAATCTTTGGCCCCCGCAAATTCGACTTGATACTTACCTTCTTGTTTTAAAGTATTTAAAACTTTTTCATAATCTAAATCTAAGGTTTCACTTAAGGCTTTTGCGGTTTTTTCTTTATCCACTACATGTTGGGGTTTTTTAGGATCTGTTGTTCTACTTTCTGCTAAATAAGCAATTAAAGTATAGGAATTAACGGTAATCGCTAAATTATTCCCATCTTTATCATAAATATTACCTCTTTTAGCATAGATTATTTCTGTTTTGGTATTTCTGTTATTGGCAAACTCTTTTAAATTAATTCCATCAATGTTCTTACTTAAAGCAATATAAGAAAGACGAACTATAATGGCTAAAAAAAGAAAAGCCACCATAAAAATTAAAACTCTTGGAATTTTTACTGTAACTTTTCGCATTATTTCTTCACCTCGTAAATTGTTTATTTTCCATTAACAATGTTATCACTATTATAAGACAAACCATATCTTTCTGCAACTTTTTGAATATTTTCCATACTAACTAATTCATTAATTTGCATTTCTAAACTTTCATTACTACTCTCTTGTTTTTCAATTTTACTTTTTAATTTCTCCGTTGCAATATTCGTTTGACTTAAAAGAGCTTTGGTAAAAATATTAACCATTGGAATAGACATTAATAAAACAAGTAAAATAACATACATGAGTTTTTCATGCTTTAATAATTTATATCTTTTCTTTTTTCCTTTACTCATTTTATCATATCCTTTCCGCTACTCTTAATTTGGCACTATGACTTCGACTATTTTCTTTTAATTCTTCATCACTAGGCAAAATTGGTTTTCTATTAACTAATTTAATCAAAGGCTTATATTCATCCGGTATTATTGGTAAACCTTTAACTAATTCATCAACTTCACTATATTTTTTGAATAATTTTTTAACTACCCGATCTTCTAAGGAATGAAAAGTTATAACCGCTATTCTTCCTTCTTTATTAAGTAAATTAATGGCATCAGGTAGAACACTTTCTAACACATTTATTTCATCATTAACCATAATTCTTAAGGCTTGAAATATTTTTCTTTCTGGATGCTCTTTATAAAAGTAATTAGCTCCCACACTTTTTTTAATGATTTCCACTAATTCTAATGTAGTGGTAATTTGTTTGGTACTTCTGGCTCTTACAATTCCTTTACTTATAACCTTGGCTAGTTTTTCTTCCCCGTATTTAAAGAAACAATCAACTAATTCTTCTTCCTTAAAATTATTGACAATATCTTTGGCTGTCACTTTATTTTCTAAATTCATTCGCATATCTAAAGGTGCATCTTTCATAAAAGAAAATCCCCGTTCCTCATCATCTATTTGGGGTGATGAAAAACCTAAGTCAAAGATAATACCATCAATTTTGGAAATATTTAATTCCGTTAAAGACTTCTTTAAATCTTTAAAATTAATGGGTAATATTTTGTAATTAGAACCAATCTTTTGTAATTCTTTATCCGAATATTCTCTCGCTTCTTTATCTTGATCAATTCCAATTAACAAACCATCTTTATTTAATCTTTTTAATATTTCTTTACTCATTCCGGCATATCCTAAAGTAGCATCAACATAAATACCAGTAGGTTTAATATTTAAAGCATCAATTACTTCTTTAAGCATGACACTATAATGTTTCATTAGATACCTCAAATAAATGTTCAGCAATGTTTTCTAGTTCTTTAGAATTTTCATTCATATAATTATTAAATAAAGTTTCATCCCATATTTCAATACGGTCATTTACGCCGATTACAACGCACTCTTTCGTTAAACCGGCGTAGCTAACCAATGGGGAGGTAATATTGATTCGACCCATTTTGTCGAATTCGCATACAGAGGCTCCTGCAAAAAATGAACGCATAAATGTCCGGGCATCTTTCTTAGTAAATGGTAAAGTATTAAGTTTATTAACCACTTTTTCCCAATCCTCTACTGTATATAAGTAAAGACATTTTTCAAGACCGCGAGTAACAATGATTTTTGTCCTATCTTCCCGGAATTTTCCAGGTAAAACAATTCGGCCTTTTTCATCAATATTATGATGATATTCACCCATGAACATTTATATCACCCACTTTCTGCCACTATTAACCACTGCTTACCACTATTTTACCATCTGACTAGTAGAAAGTAAATAATTTAACTCAAAAAAATCAAAAAAATTTTTGAATTGACAAAAATTTGACAAAAGAAAAAGTATAATTTTTTTTACCTACGGATAATTTTTTAAAAACTTCCCTATTATATAAAAATAGAGAGAATATTATATTTCTCTCTACCGACAACATAACGTGATCCCCTGAAACTTTCATCTTCACTAAACAAATATTATCCTAATTAATAACAATTATCAATTTATATTATATGCTTTTTTTACAAGATATTTATAAAGTGATTATTTTTTTAAAACCCCATTATAACAAAATTCTTTTTCTTTAGAATTAACTTGAATTATTTCGGTTAATTCCCAATTATATTTTTGAAGAAATGGTTTAAACATTTTTAATTTATAATCTCTTATAGTTATATAAGGCTTTGTTGTTTCTAACCATTCCATGGCTTTAATAAGTAATATACTACCTATTCCCTTTCTTCTATATGAAGGAGTTACATATAATGTACATATTTTTTTCTCTTGACTATCTTTTTTAAGACAAGATACCGCAATTATTTTAGAATTATCTTGAACAAATAAAATATTTCTTTTAGAGTTATTTAATGTTTCTGGTAGTTGTTTATTAAAAAACCATTCTTGATATTTTAAATAATCATTACCAATAAATTTGGTTAAATTATATATTTTAGTAGCTAATTGTCTTAATTCTTCTTCACTAATCTTATCAATGTAGTCTTTTAAACTTTCAACATTAAACATATTAACTCCTTTTTATTTTAAATTTATTTATTTTTTAATATTTTAGTTTCTCTATGCTCTAAATTTAATTTAGCAAGTAATTCTATACCTAAAAATTCTTCGGCTCTTTTTAAATCACTAAGAGAAATTGTTGCAACTAAATTTAATTTAATTAAACTAATTAACTCATTATAATATGGTGTAATATTTTGCTCTTTAGCATTCATCTCTTTCTTACTTAACAAATATTCTAATTTTTTTAATATTAATTTCTTTTTAGTTATATCAGCATTATCAGATACATTAAAATCTTGCCATAAAGAGTTTATTTCATCATCTAAATCTAATTCTGAAGGAATACTATAATTAAAAATTTCATTCAAAACTTCGGAATTTGATTTTAAAAGTTTATTCATTAATGTTACTAAATATGGTGGACAATATTCATCATAACTAAATAAAAATACATCTCTAATTTCTTCAAAATATTCTTTTTCACCAACTTTAATTGAATTAAAATTTTTAATAAGATTTTTATTAGCAAAATTTGGAAAATAATCATCCTTTTTTTCTACATGTTTAATATAACTACAATTTTCTATTATTTTATTTTTTAAAGTTTCAATTGCATTTATATCAAAATCAACTGCATATTTTTCGATTACTCCATTATTTTCTTTGTAATAAAACATAATAATTCCCCCAAACTAGATAAAAATAAAACTCGAATTTTGATTATTCGAGTAACTTCCAAAATTGGTAGCGAGAGAGGGATTCGAACCCCCGACACTGCGGGTATGAACCGCATGCTCTAGCCAACTGAGCTATCTCGCCATAACCAGTAATTTAATACTACCATAATTAGACATTTATTGCAAGCGAAATTAGCAAATTTTCTTGACATCAAATAAAATCTATGCCTAAATATTAATGGTAATAATTAATGGAGGTATAAAAATGTTAATATTATTAAGTAGTGAAAATCCTAGTAAAAAAAGATCATTAGAACTAGCCTTAAAGGAACTTAAAATAACAGATTATGAAATTAAAACTTTTAAAATGGAATCGGGAGTGCATAATCAACCCATTGGTTATGAAATAACAAGAGGGGCTTTAAACAGAAATGTTGGTTTGAAAAAGATTGCCCAAGAGCAAGATTTAAAATATGATTATTTAGTTTCCATTGAAGGTGGTTTTTCAACAGATGAAAATGGTCTACCTTTTGTAGGAACTTACTGTGTTATTGAAAATGCTTTTGGGCATAAATCAACGGGTAAATCTCTAGGTCTTAGACTTAGTAAAGATATGTGGGAATATTTAAGAGAAGGCAAAGATTTAAATAAATTAATTAGTGATATTACTAAACAAGAAAAATATAATGAAAATGGTGGTATTACCGGTTACTTAACGGAAGGCTTATTTAGTCGGGAAAAAATTGACCGGGATGCAATTATTTCGAGTTTTATTTCTTTCATATTTACCAAAGAACGTGACCGTTTAAATCATGAAATTGAAAAAAGAATCAAAAATGATATCGATAATGACTGAGCATATTTGACAAAAGATAAAAATATAGTATAATAAATATGCAATTAATTTGGCAGGCATTTAATTAAATTATAATGTGTATTTAAGAAAATAAAGTAACTAAGGACTGCCTTTAGTGAAATTAAGAAATACTCCCTATAGTTTAAGAGAATGAAAACAAATATTGTAATTTAAAAGAAAGGAGAAGAAAATATGGCAAGATATACTGGTCCAGCTTATAAAAAATCTAGAAGACTTGCATTCTCTACTTTAGAAAATGGTAAAGATTTAGCTCGTCGTCCTTATGCACCTGGTGCTCATGGCAAAGACAGAAAGAAAAAATCTAGTGAATATGGTATTCAATTACAAGAAAAACAAAAAGTTAGATTTATGTATGGTTTAACTGAAAAACAATTCCATAAAGTATTTGATAAAGCGCAAAAAATGCCAGGAATTGCTGGGGAAAACTTACTTATGTTACTTGAATCTAGACTTGATAATATCGTTTATCGTTTAGGTATGGCTAGAACTCGTCGGGGCGCAAGACAAATTGTTAACCATGGACATATTCTAGTTAATGGTAAAAAAGTAGATATTCCTTCATACAGAGTTATGCCAGGAGATACTGTAAGTGTTAAAGAACAATCATTAAATCATCCCGCTATTTTAGATGCTTTAGAACAAAAAGCAACCGTACCTGCTTATTTAGAATTTGATAATAAAAAATTAACAGGTAAATATGTTAGAGTTCCTGAAAGAAGCGAATTAAATGGCGAAATTAATGAACAATTAATCGTTGAATTCTATAACAGATAATAAAAAATACTACTCGATATGGGTAGTTTTTTTATGTGCTCTTACTTTAGTTAAATCAATTAATTTACCACTTAAGGTTAAGAGTTCTTGATTTATTTTTTGGGTGTCTTCATGAGGTAGGCCAAAAAGTCCTAAAATATATAAATGATTTAAAAAGTTTTGAATCGTTAAATTAGAAGATTCTCTTACTAAAGCATCCGCTAAACCAAATCTAAATAATTCATACATGGCTTCAAAATAATTATCTAACAAATTCTTTTCTTTAAACATTGTATAAGTTAAATTAAATAAATTATCCCACTCTTCACTACTGATATTATAAGGCGGTAATTTATACATTGTGTAATAAGCATCAAATATTTCAACTAATTCGGCCATTACTTTGTCTTTATCTTTTAAAGGCTCTTCAACTAATGATAAATCTTTTCTATTTAGTTCATATTCATCAGCATCTTGCATTTCTGCAATCATGGCATTCATTAAATCATGGGCACTAGGAGTTAAATATTCATCTTCTTCTTTAATTTCCACATTAGGTACAAAGACACTAACTAAATGGTTATAAAGAATATGACTAACAACTTCTGTAACTAATAAAGAAAGAACTCCATAATTTAAATATTTTTTATTATTCTTTAATTTAGATAAAACAATACTACTTATGGTACTTACTATCTCGGTAGTCATTTTCCCTAACTTAAATAAAAAATCTTTTTTTACTAAAATATCATGATACTCGGCATCAAATTTCCCAACTTGTAAGGCATAGATTACCGTACCTAAACTATCAATTTTCATAACATCACTTCTTTAAGTAATTATTATAACAAACAAAAGAAAAAGAATAAACATTAATTTGCTTATTCCATAGGATTTAAAACTAAAATAGCTCTTTCTTTTAAATTTAAGTTATGCATAAAGTTAATTACTTCTTCATATGTAGTATTTTCATATAATTCTTTGACATTTGGTACTACATCACCATAATTTAATATTTCATCTTGTAATAGACTATTAACAGTTTCGACATCTTCATAGTCTAAGATTAATGAAGCAATATTAGCATTTTTCATCCGATTAAATGTCTTCTCATCCATTTCTAAATTGTCAAATTTTTTATTTACTAATTTAATTATTTCATCGGTATATGGACTATCTACTGTCAGCATAATAATTACATAATCATCAAAGTATTCCACAAAGTAAGATAAACCACTGATTAGTTCTTTTTCAAGCAAATTATCTCGAAAATCACTAGTTACCCCAAAATTGGCTTTCAAGATTAAATTTAAATACAAGCGAATATGAAATAAATCCATATCTTTAAAATTACTTAGAGGCATTTTAATCCCAAATTTAATCTTCCGACTGGTAACATTAACCATAACCTCATCATAGGCTTTCTTAACCTTTTTTGGTTCTTTGGGAATAAATCTTTCCGGACTTGCATATTTTGGAAATTCTTTACTCTCTTGATTTTCTTTAATCTTTTGAAGCATTTCATAAGGGTTAAAATTCCCTGTCACAATTAAAAACATATTCTCTGGATGATAATAAGTATCAAAAACTAACTTGATATCATCTAAAGTAATTTCTTTAATATCTTCGGGAGTTCCCGTTATTATATACTGTTGTTCATAATTATGGAAAATATTTTCTAAATGTTTAAATAAACTGGTAGTATAAGGATCATCTGTCCCCATTTTGGCTTCTTCCATAATAATTCCTTTTTCGTTACTAATAATACTTTTTGTAAAATAACCTTTTTGAACAAAATCTAATAAATGTAAAACATTTTGCGTTGGATTATCACTACCTAAAACTTGATAATTTGTATAATTAAAAGTTGTAAAAGCATTAGTATCACATCCATGAGCATTATAATACTCATGGGCTGTTACTCCTTTATCTTCATTAAATTTAACATGTTCTAAGAAATGAGCTACGCCTTTTGGAATAGTATAAGTTTTATTACCAATTTTAAAGGTATTAAACACGGAACCATATTTAACTGATAAAGTACCATAAAAAGTATTTAAACTCTTTTTAACCCACATATAAACTCTTAAACCATTATTTAATTTTTCATAATAAATAGTTTCATTTAAACCTTTTAATTTAATCTCTTCCATTATTTAGCTCCCTTACTATTTGGTACTTGAACAAAAACAGTATTTAATTTTAAACTCTTGGCACATTTAATTAAATCTTCTTTTTTTACTTCTTTGACTAATTTAATTCGCTCTTCAATAAGGGGAATATCATCATAATAATTAAATTCATAATTATTTAAAATGGCAACATTATTATCTAAACCTAATTTTAAAGACATTCCTAAATTTCTTCTAGCATCTTCAAATTCCGTATCATTAAACTTTCCTTTAACCATTTCATTGATGGCTTTTTGAATTAATTTTTGGGCTAGTTTAACATTATTCTCATCTAATGAGACTTCAATAACCAAAAGTTCATCATATTTTAGATATAAACTCCGAACGGCATAACATAAGGAATTTTCCATTCTTAACTTTTGATATAATCTGGATGTTAAACCACCATTACCAAAAATATAATTAAAGACATGAAAATCAATATTCCGTAACTTTTTAGGTAAATCGTGAACATTATAAATCATGACTAAAGTACTTTGAATGAAATTAGCGGGCTCTTCGATTTTTATTGGTTTACTTCTTAGTTTATTACCCACTACTAAAGATGGTTTATTTAATTTAATAACCCGATTTTTAAAATTCTCTTTAATTATTTTTGTGGCTTCATCCATATTTAAGTTCCCGATTAAAAAGATATCACAATTCGATTTAAATAAATCTAAGTAAGCTTCATATAAACTACTTGGGGTAATTTTTTCAATATCTTCTTTTGTTCCC
>CANPYA010000039.1 GCA_947587565.1 uncultured Bacilli bacterium
CATTTTCTTAGCTGTTAGACTTAATTTTTCCTCCTTTCTTTAATTAAATATCAATTATTATTGACTATGAAGATTATATCAAATTAAATATTATTCGACAATAGCAATTAATGGTATATTTTTTGGTTTTTCTAATTTTCCTATTACCTTTATCTTCATATTCTTATGTAGTCTTTAAAAAAAACACTTAATATTGGTAAGTGCTTTTTTTAGGCTACCAAATAAATTTTTTTACTTCGTCAAAGTTAAAACTTTTTCTTTTTTTAAATTAACTTCAAAAAAATAAGTTTGCCATTTTGTAACATTATCATCAACATAAGCAATATAAAAATCTATACCATCAAGATTACAAAGTTCTTTTAAGTAATCTAAATCCAAATTTAAATGAAACATTTCTTCATAATTTTCCCTATTTAAAGGTAAAAAACTAACCATAATTTTATCTTCTTTAGGATTTTCGAAAACTTTTCTAGCAATTCGCGATTTAACAAAATAAAAAAAACTTTCCGTATTTATTTTCGTATCTAAAATAGTTCCCTTTTTTAATTCTTCTTTTTGCTTTAATAATTCTTCTCTAAAATTCATAACAACCTATCCTCAAATATAATATAGCAAAATATAGATATTAATGTAAAGAAAAAAATAAGTATTTCTACCTATTTTTTAAATATTTTTTAAAATTTTTAAATTCGGTGGCCTCATCGATACCACTTTCATTTAATTGTTGGAGTAAATCTTTTTGCCTGCGATCTAATTTGGTTGGGACGATAATATTAATAATGGCATACATATTACCTTTCATAAGCGAATTAGGACTTTTAATTCCTTTACCTTTAAGTTTTAATTTTGTGCCATGTTGACTACCTGGTTTTATTTCTAAAATGACACTGCCATTTAAAGTAGGAATTTCTTTCTTACATCCTAAAGCGGCTTCGGCAATTGTCGTAGGCACATTGAGATAAATATCATCGCCATCGCGCGTAAATAAAGGATGTTTGGCAATTTTAAATTCAATATAAATATCACCAGCATCTCCGCCATTTCGGGAAGCATTACCTTTACCACTTAAACGCAATTGATAACCATCATCAACCCCTTCGGGAATGGTAACCGTGAAAGTTTTGGTTTTGGCCACTATTCCTTTGCCGCGACATTCATCACAAGGATTTTCATAGCTTTTACCAATCCCGCGACAATCCGGACAAACTTTTTGGGTTTGCATATAGCCAAAAATGGTTTGTTGTTGCTCTAAAACGCGACCAGCTCCCCCACAGGTCCGACACGTTTTTTCATTAAAACCGCCTTTACCATGACATTTAGGGCAAGTAACATCTAAATTTAACTTAATATCTTTTTCACAACCAAAAACGGCTTCTTCAAAAGTTAAATTTAATAATACTCTTTCGTCTTGACCCCGACTTTTAGCACTACTTCCCCGCGCCCGGGAAAAAGAACCAAAGCCAAAACCACCCCCAAATAAATCATTTAAAATATCATCTAAATTGATATCGCCGGCATCAAAACCACCAAAACCACTAGCGCCACCCCCATTTTGGAAGGCCGCATGCCCAAATTGGTCGTATTGTTGCCGTTTATTGGGATCGGAAAGAACCGCATAAGCTTCGCCAATTTCTTTGAATTTTTCCGCGGCTCCCGGTTCTTTATTAACATCGGGATGATATTGTTTTGCAAGCCGCCGAAATGCTCTTTTAATTTCTTCATCCGTGGCATTTTTACTAACGCCTAAGACTTCATAATAATCTTTTTTATCCATCTACTTCACCTTCTTGATATAATTTATCTAATTCTTCCACTAAATCTTTAAAATAGGCAAACGCCTCCGTTAGAACCGTACCGTCTAACATATCGACGCCAGCAACTTTCAAAGAAGCAATCGGGTCTTTCGTTGCTCCCAGGCTTAAAAAGGCCAAATATTTTTCCACCGCCCCGGACTTTTTATTTAAAATATCCATGGCAATTTTAATCGCGGCCGCATAAGCGGTAGCATATTGATAAACATAAAAGGAAGTATAAAAATGCGGAATTCTTTCCCATTCATATTTTATAAATTTATCAACCACAATATTTTTACCAAAATAATCTTTATTTAACTTATAATATAAATTTTCCATTACCTCATGCGTTAAAATCGTCCCCTTCGCTTCTAATTCATGAATTTCTTTTTCGAATTCGGCGAACATCGTTTGGCGATAGATTGTGGCTTTAAAATCACTAATTAAATCATCAATTAAGTATTTCTTTTCTTCCCTTTTCTTTGTTTTATTAATTAAATGTTTACTTAAAAGAATTTGATTTACTTGACTTGCTACTTCGGCAACAAAAATGGAATAACCATAATCTTGATACTTTTGATTTTTCATCGCATAATAATAATGCATCGCGTGTCCTAATTCATGAATTAAAGTCGAAACATTTTCTAAAGATTCATTATAGCTTAATAAAACATAAGGATGGGCATTATAAACGGCCGTACAATAAGCGCCATTTCGTTTGCCTTCATTCGGACAAAAATCAATCCAATGGTCACGAAAAGCTTGCTTTAAATCATTTGTATAAGTACTACCCAAAACACTTAAGGTTTCCATGATTAAGTCTTCAGCTTCTTTAATTGAATACTTCCGGGTAATATTTTTAACAATTGGCGCATAAGTATCATATAAATGTAATTTATCGACACCTAAAGCTTTTTGCTTTATAAGCCAATACTTTGATAAAGGCTCTATATTTTCGCGAACCTCTTTAATTAAATTATCATAAACTTGAACTGGTATGTCACTAGCATATAAACTTTGATGTAAGGCACTATCATAGCCTCTTAATTTAGCAATATTATTATCATTTTTAACTAAAGAGGCTAGTAAATAAGCATAAGTATTATTAAATTTTCCATAGGTATTAAAAAGTTTGGTAAAGGCATTAATCCGTACCTTCCGGTTATCACTTTTATTTAAAATACTATAAGTTTTTTCATTTAATTCCACTAAATTGCCCTTTTCATCTTTAATTTTACCAAATTTTAAATCCGCATCCGTAAGCGCCGAAAAAACTTCATCCGGAGTTGCCATGGCACTACTGATTTTCGCTAATAACTTTTCTTCTTTATCACTTAAAACATATTTTTGATATTTAAAAAGATGGAGTAATACTCTTTCATATTCTTTTAACTTTGGATTTTCTTTTAAATACTTTTCAACTAATTCTTTACTACCTTTAATAATTTCTGGAACAACATAGGAAGAGGCCACACTATACTTTTCATAAGCCTTAGTTGCTAAACCATAATATTCTTGATACTTTGTATTAGTTGTATCACTATCATTTTGTAAATGGGCATAAACATATAATTGTTCTAATGTCTTTGAACATTCATTATCAAAATTTAATAGTTCGTATAAACTATTGGCATTATCTAAAATATGATTTTCATACTTAGCATAGTTTTCAATTGTTTGATTGAATTTTTCTAAAGATGCTAAAAAATCCTTATCATTTTTATATAAATCTTGAACATTCCATTTTTCTTCTTTAGGATATTTTTCTCTTTTCATTTTTTCTCCTTAACTAGTTGAAAGGAGAGCTTTACTCTCCTTTTTTATTTTTCTTCGTAAGTAGCATCTTCTACTTTTTCGTGATCATCATTATTGGCTGCAGAAGATGAATCTTCACTATTTGCTTGATTTTCTTTAGCTGCTTGTTCATAAACTTTAGCTGCTAAATCCATAGCTACTTTATTTAATTCTTCCGTCTTTTTCTTAATTTCGTCAGTGTCCGTACCTTCTAAGGCTTTTTTAAGTTCACTAACTAAATCTTCGGCTTTTTGTTTATCTTCACTACTTACTTTATCACCTAAGTCTTCTAAAGCTTTTTCGGTTTGGAAAACCATACTATCGGCATTATTCCGAACTTCGGCTTCTTCCTTCTTCGCTTCATCAGCGGCTTTATTAGCTTCAGCTTCTTTCACCATCTTATCGATTTCATCATCGGTAAGGTTCGTACTTGAAGTAATCGTAATAGATTGTTCTTTATTAGTTCCTAAATCTTTAGCTTTAACATTAACGATACCATTAGCATCAATATCAAAAGTTACTTCAATTTGTGGTACCCCTCTTTTAGCTGGAGGTAAATTCGTAAGTTGGAAGTTTCCTAAGGTTTTATTGTCACTAGCCATTGGTCTTTCCCCTTGTAATACATGGATATCAACCGCTGGTTGGTTATCAGCCGCCGTTGAGAATATTTGACTTTTACTTGTTGGAATCGTCGTATTTCTTGGAATTAAAACGGTCATGACATTACCAAGCGTTTCAATACCAAGTGATAAAGGTGTAACATCTAAAAGAACGATATCATCAACTTCACCGGTTAAAACCCCACCTTGAATAGAGGCTCCCATCGCCACAACTTCATCAGGGTTAACACTCTTATTAGGTTCTTGTTCAAGTTCTTTTTTAACAAGTTCTTGAATGTAAGGAATTCTTGTTGAACCCCCAACTAAGATAACTTTATCGATATCTTTGGCTTTAAGTTTGGCATCCTTAAGGGCTTTTCTAACTGGTTCAAGGGTTGAATCAAATAAATCCCGACATAAATCTTCAAATTTAGCCTTTGATAATGTTACTTCCATATGAAGTGGTCCTTCATCAGATTGGGCAATAAATGGTAAAGAGATTTGGGCATTGGTCATACCAGATAAATCTTTTTTCGCTTTTTCCGCCGCATCTTTAATTCTTTGCATGGCCATAGGATCTTTACTTAAATCCACATTATTTTCTTTTTTGAATTCACTAACTAAATAATCCGAAATTCTTTTATCAAAATCATCGCCACCTAAATGGTTATTACCACTCGTTGCTTTAACTTCAAAAACGCCATCCCCTAGTTCTAGAATGGATACATCGAATGTTCCACCCCCTAAGTCATAAACTAAAATGGTTTCTAGTTTATCTTGCTTATCAAGACCATATGCCAAAGCCGCTGCCGTTGGTTCATTAATAATCCTTTCCACTTCAAGTCCAGCAATTTTACCAGCATCTTTGGTGGCTTGTCTTTGGGCATCATTAAAATAAGCCGGAACGGTAATAACCGCTTTCGTTACTTTTTCCCCTAAATAACTTTCCGCATCTTTCTTTAATTTCATTAAGATTTTGGCACTTATTTCTTGAGGTGTCCATTTCTTACCATTAGCTTCGACTTTTTCATCAGTACCCATTTTTCTTTTGATAGATGAAATCGTATTCTTAACATTAGTTACCGCTTGTCTTTTAGCAACTTCGCCAACTAATTCGTCATCACCTTTAAAAGCGACAACCGAAGGAGTTGTTCTATTTCCTTCACTATTAGGGATAACTTTAGGTTCTCCCCCTTCTAAAACAGCCACACAAGAGTTGGTTGTTCCTAAATCAATACCAATAATTTTACTCATTTTTCCTCTTTCCTTTCTTTTTTATTCGTAAATTATTCGCTTACTCTAACCATTGCATGTCTTATTACTTTATCTTTATAAGTATATCCTTTTTGTAAGATATCTAAGACAATACCCGGTTCTACTTTTTCTTCATGGGCAGTTAATACTGCTTCCATGGTACTTGGATCAAATGGTTTCTTTAAACAATCTATTTCTTTAACTTCCATATTTTCTAAAATATTTTTTAAATTACCATAAATCATTTTAAAACCATCTAAGAATTTTGAAAGTTCATCAGTTAAATTACTATCATCTAAATTTATTGCTCTTTCAAAATTATCAATAATCGTTAAAAGTTTTAAAACTAAGTCTTCGCCTTCATACTTTAGTATTTTGGCTCTTTCTTCTTCATTTCTTCTTTTCATGTTTTGCATTTCAGCACTTAATCTTAAAATCTTTTCATTTAACTCTTTATTTTCTTTTCTTAATTTTTCCTCTTCTTTATTCGTTTTCGGTTTAGCCACCTTTTTCTTAATTTCTTTAACTTTCGTTTTTTTCGTTAAAGTTTCTTCCTTTTTCTTTTCCATTATTCTCCTTTCCGATTATCAATTTCCTCATCAATATAATTTAATAAGGCCACAATTCGTTGATAATCCATCCGCTTCGGTCCAATTATCGCAATCGTTTTTTCTTCGCCATTAACGACATATTTTTTCCGAATAATTGTTACATTAGAATCAAACTCGGTTTCTTCACCAATATAAATTTTAACATCATCATCGTCTTCAATCCCGTGTTCAATTTTTTTAATTAACGACATATCTTCGAGTTTATTGGCCAGGCGCTTCATTTCATCAACATTATTATATTCGGGCTGGTCAAATATTTTCGTTTTCCCACTTACATGAACATTATTATTACTCGTAACAAAATCATTAAAGGCATCATAGAAAATATTATATATGGTCTCGTATTGTTTAATTTGTTTTTTGATAATGGGTTTTATTTCCATTTCTAAACGTTCACTAACCTCCACAATTGGAGTACCTACCAATTTTTTATTGACTAGTTCACAAACCTTTGCTAGTTCCTTTAAATCCGTATTTTCTTTTAAGGTAAACGTTTTATTTTCGACATGCCCTTTATCAGTACAAACAACGGCTACCACTTGACTTTCACTTAAAGCAATAATATCAATCTTTTGCAGCATATTATCTTTACTATTGGAACCTAAAACAACACTCGTATAATTTGTCATTTCACTAATTATTTCCATACATTGCGTTATAGCATCCGAAAGTTGTAATTCACCATTAGCAAAAATCGTTTGTAACTTTAACATATCTTTGCCATTTAATTTTTCGGCTTCCATCAAATGTTCCACATAGTATTTATAGCCTTTTTCACTCGGAATCCGGCCACTACTAATGTGATTTTTTTCTAAATAACCTAATTCTTCTAAATAAGCCATTTCATTTCGAATCGTTGCCGATGAACATTTAAACTTATCACATAACGCTTTAGACCCAACCGGTTTAACCGTTTTGATATAAACTTCTACAATTTCTTTTAAGAGGTTTCTTTGTCTTTCGTCCATATCATGCCTCCTATTAGCACATTAACTTTTCAAGTGCTAATATCATTATAATATTATGCTTAGCACTTGTCAATATATAACTGCTAATTTGACATTTAAAAAAATTATCCCATCAAAATAAATTGATTTATTCAAAAGTTATCCGATAAGGTTTTTCCTTACTACCTTCGCCTTCTTTTAATTTGGTATTGGCCATAAGATAAAAGGAAGGCCTAGCTCCATGACTATTATATACCCGAAGATAATAACTTCCATAACCAGGAGCACTTGAATACCAAGTGATGTAACCATTTGCCGCATAACGGGAAATAGTCCATTCATATATTCCTAAGTATAACCAATTATTTTTCTTAGTATTTTCATCATTATAATTACTTACTGTTACCGTCCAATATAATGGTAATGTACCATACATATAATCAGAAATATACATTAATCCAATATGGTCTCGGTATTCTATATCTTCTTGAGTACATTCCTTTGCAGTAGTATTTTTTCCTTGAGCATAACACAAACTATCATTTATTTTTACTTTTTTAGATCCAATTTCACTATCAAAAACATCTTTGCCATTACCAGTATTACTCGTTCCTCCAGTTGTCCAAGTATGCTCAGTTATATGATTTTGCAAATATGGTGCTCTGTTGGTTATATAATTATAATAAAATTGATTTAAGTTTATTTTATTTAAATTACTATATTGCCACATATTCGTTGAGTTACCACTATTAATATTATTCCAAGTATAATTAGCTAAGTTATTATAATTTGTTCCTTTATAATAAGATTGATATTCTCCCCAGGTAGAACTATAAGCATTATAAGATGCCGCCCCTTGAATTGTATTATCTCCTAATTGATTGGCTGTAGCACCTTCAGCTTTTATTAATTTTATTTCATATAAATTTAATTCATTTTGAAATAAGCCTATGATGCGATATAAATCCTCATCAGTATCACAATCATCAGTTTCTTTATTATCTAAACAAACATAATTTTTAGGATTATTTCCAACAAAACGATAAGCTAAATCTCCTGCTTCTAAATTACTATTTGGCATTTCTTCATAATCAGGTAAACCATCATGATAGATTAAAGTATTATCTTTATTTCTTATTAAATATTCAGCTAAGGTTTCTCCCCGATTAAATGATTTTACACTTAAGCCTATATTAAATTTTTTGCCCATAGTATCATTGCTCGCATCTTTATCTAACCAAAGATATAATTTATATTCACTTTCCCCTTTTAAAGGAATATTATTACTATAAACTTTATAGATATTTTTATGAGTTCCTTTTATCCCTTTATCTAATTCACTTAATTCATTACTATTAAAATCATTTAAGCCATTATCTGTTTTACTTAATATATTAGATACCAAAACTGTACCTTCTTTACTAGTTATAGCAAAATGAATAGCACTATCTTCAATATCATTTGTAGTTAAACTGGTTAAATATAAATTAAAACCGACATAATCTTCACAAGTGCTAGTGATGGTAAATTCATAAGGTTTTGTTTCTAATCCCATTTCATCATCCATGGGATAGGTATTTTCTAAATTTATAAAAGAACCATTATCTTTTAATTGAATCTTCGCACAAGCCTTAATTGTTATATTACTTTTTTCTTCCTTTTTTTCCACTTGAGGACGCATAAAAGCATAAGTTAAACCTATGATACTTAAAGTTAAAATTAAGATACTAATTATAACTAAAATTACCTTTCTTTTCATAAACAACCTCTTTTTTATTTTAGGTAGTGTGCATAGTTTATATACAAACTACCTGTTTTTTTCTTTATTTATCTATAATTTCTATATATTTTTTCTTTACCCCCTCTTTTTTGAAGTAATTTTTATATAGAAATTATTATTTTTATCTATCAAAAAATGACATTACTCGATATAATGTTTTTAGAATAACAATACACAAGAATCGAGGTAATGTCATGTCTAAAATTATATCAATAATCATTAAATTTTTAAATAGTATTAATAAATTTATTTGGAAAATTATTATTTTTCTTTCCAAATTTATTAAAGTTGATGAAATTAAGCATCTTGATGATAAACCTCAAGACGTTAAATATCGTTTATTTAATGTTGATGATCCTGCTATTATCGAACCTTTCGTTAAGATTGAACATAAAGATTGGAAACAACTTGTTAAGGATAATAACATTAAACCTATTAAACGTAGAAATGGTAAAGATATTTCTATCGATGTTAAATGCCCTTGCTGTGGTGCTCCTAAAGACTATCTTTATGATAACACTGGTAAAGGTAATCAATTTGAATGTAAAGTTTGTTCTTTTATCTTTTCTACTAATCCTAATAAAGATAAAGATGTTGTTCTTAAATGTCCTCATTGTAGATATCAACTTAATTTTAGAACTTCTCGTGATAATTTTGATGTTTATGTTTGTAAAAACAATAATTGTCCTTTTTATCTTAAAAACAAAAAATCTTTAAATGCTCATGATAGAAATCTTTACAAGGAACATCCTGAAAAGATTAAGTTAAGATATGTTTACCGTAAATTTAATATTGATTTCTCTTCTCTTCAAAAAGACTATCGTGAGTTCATTAAATCTCCTATCGATTTATCTCGAGCTTATTCTTCTCAATATGTCATTGGTTTATGTCTCACTTATCATGTTAATTATGGCCTTTCTTATCGTCAAACCGCTTCAATTCTTAAAGATATTCATGAAGTTTATATTTCTTATAAAACTGTTGAAAATTATTGCAAAGCTGCTTCTTCCATCATTCATCCTGTTTTAGAGTTTTTTCCTTATGATCTTTCTGATACCATTGCTGCTGATGAAACTTACATTAAAATCTTAGGTAAACAAGCTTATATCTTCTTTTGGTTTGATGCTATTAAAAAAATTGTTACTTCTTATCGAGTCTATGATAAACGTGATTCTTTATCTTCTATCAAAGCTGCTTATTCCACTTTAATTAAGTATGATACTTTACCTGAATCTTTAAAAGTTATCTCTGATGGTAATCCTATCTATAATGTTGCTGTTCAATATTGGTGTCAGAATGGTTTACCTTTTAAGCTTTATCAGGTTATTGGTCTTACAAATCAAGATGATATTTCTAAAGAATATCGTTCTGAAAAACAAATCATTGAACGCTTTAATCGTACTTTAAAATATTATTATCGTCCTAAAGGCGGTTTTTCTTCTCTTGATAATGCCAATTCCTACATGATTTTATTTGCTACTTTTAATAACTTCTTAAGACCAAACAAAGCCTTAGAATGGAAAACTCCTGTTGAACTTGATGAACTTAAAAATATTTCCAATATGCCTAACAAATGGATTGAACTTCTCAATCTCGGTTATAAATATTCTGATATTTACGCTTAAGTTTTTTTTTACTTTTAACTTTTTTCATCATGTCTTTTTTTATTATTTACTATTTTCAAAGAACTATTTTTCTATCTTTTTTGATAGATTTATATTAAAATTTTCATTTTAATATCTTTTTTTACTGTGCTACTTATTTTCCATAAAACTTTTCACACTATC
>CANPYA010000040.1 GCA_947587565.1 uncultured Bacilli bacterium
AAATCTTCTTCTGGGACAGGTACCCAACCGCAATCATCACAATAAATCATTGGAATTGGTTCACCCCAGAATCTTTGCCTTGAGAAAATCCAATCTTGTAAACGATAATTAGTCGTCTTTTTACCGGCTTTCTTTTCTTCTAAAAATTCTAACATTTTCTTAATAGCGTCTTCTTTATTTAAACCATTAACAAAACCAGAATTAATATGAATACCATCACCAATCATGGCCCCAGGATTCATGGCATAAGCAAATGTTTTAGCATGAAGTTCATCTTTAACTTCATCTAAGATAGTTTTTTTATCTACCCATTCTAAATCAAATACTTCATCCTCATCTAGATTTTGTTTATCTTTCTTTTTACTTTTTAATTTAAATAAGAAACCAGTTGAATTAATATTAAAATATTTATCTTTATTATAAGCATAGTAATGGTGATTTATTTGTGGTAGTTCACTTACTAACTCTATATCTTGGTATCCCGTTTCTTCTTTTATTTCTCTTAACGCACATTCTAAAGGCGTTTCACCCTCTTTAATAGTACCTCCGATAAATAAACGACCACCTTTATCATGCCAATTAATTGTTAAATATTTATCGTTTTCGGAATCATATAGAACTGCCACTATAGAATTTTTCTTTTCTTCATTTTCATTAGGAGTTCCCGTTACTTCTTCTAAAACTTGAATAATTGGAATATTAAATTTCGTCGCAAATTCAAAGTCTCTTTCATCATGAGCTGGTACAGCCATAATAGCACCCGTACCATAACTAGCTAAAACATAATCACTTATCCAAATTTCAATTTCTGCATCATTTACGGGATTAATTGCGGTTAGCCCATCAATTTTAACACCTGTTTTTTCTCTTGAGGCATCCGTTCTTTCAATTTCACTCTTATTTTTAGCTTCTTCTTGATATTTTTTAACTTCATCTAAATTCTTAATGCGATCTTGATATTTTTCTAAGAATGGGTGTTCTGGTGATAAAACCATAAAAGTCGCACCGAATAAAGTATCACAACGAGTGGTAAATACTTTTAAAACATCGGGAGTATCTTTTAATTTAAAATCAACTTCGGCCCCAATACTTTTACCAATCCAATTTACTTGAGCAATCTTTATTCTATCTTCAAAATCCGTATCTTTAAGACCATCTAGCAATCTTTCGGCATAATCACTCATTCTTAAAATCCATTGACTTTTTAACTTTTTCGTAACAGGAGTTCCACATCTTTCACATACCCCACCAGCAGCATCTTCATTAGATAATCCCGTTTTACATTTTGGACACCAGTTAATTTCTTTTTCGGCTTTATAAGCCATTCCTTTTTTAACAAATTGTAAAAATTGCCATTGGGTCCATTTATAATATTCCGGATCAGTTGTGGAAAATTCCCGACTCCAGTCAAAAGACATACCTAAATCTTGAATTTGCCCTTTAAATACGCGAATATTTTCTTTAACCGCATCCGCTGGATATATATGATTTTTTATTGCATATTGTTCAGCCGGTGCCCCAAAAGCATCCCAACCCATTGGAAATAACACATTATAACCTTGCATTCTTTTCATTCTAGCCATCGCATCTAATGCGGAATAACTTCTAACATGTCCAACATGTAATCCTGTTCCAGATGGATAAGGGAATTCTACTAAAATATAATATTTTTCTTTATCACTATTATTTTTGGCTTCAAAATAATGTCCATCTTGCCATATCTTTTGCCATTTCTTTTCTATTTGCTTATTTTCCATTTTTACCATAACCTCTTCTTTCTAAATAACGCCCTATAAGTTCATATATAGCATAAATAAGTCCTAGTAATAGGACAAAACCTACAACGAGTTCAATAATTAAATAGGTATTTAACATAATAACCACAACACTAACTAATGAGATAATTAATGCATTACTCATGGATATCACGAGTAGTAACTTATTTAAAGGTAATTTTTCTTTATCCAGTTTAAATTTATTTACTAAATAAGATATTTCCGTTATTTCATTTTTCTTCTTTCTGCTTTTCTTTTTACCCATAACTCTTTTTAAATAACTTCTTTTAATAAAGAAATAATCAAATGTAAAGATTACGATAAAAAGAATCCCAAATAAGATTAAAGCTGCTTCAATTCTATTCATAAGTCCTCCTTTTTAAAAAAATAAAAGATGGTAACCTAAAGGGCGAGCTTTAACCCGCGGTACCACCTTAATTATGTCTTTATTAGTTAATATTGGAACTACCCATTAAACATCTAAAAGCAAGTTCATAATAATTATTTATTAGTTTGCACCACCCACTAACTCTCTTCAAAAACTCTTATTACTACTACTCTTTTATCACACGTTCATTTATGTATCAAAATTTCTTTGACAACTCATATTATATTAAATTTCTTCGATATATTCAAGAAGTTTAATAAACATTTTAATAAATAATTGATCAAGACCGGCTTTTTTAAGTTTTCGAACCGCTATTCTTTTTTGATTTATTTGCATATCGCTAAACATAATCGCAGCAAGTCTTTCTTTTAATAATGTCTCAATTTTTAAGTCATTAATAATTTCATTTATATCTTCATTAATAATTCTAACGGCATCAATTTCAATATCATTACCCGTACAATTAACTATTAATTGTTTAGTTGTATCAACTCCTCTTATCGTAATAATTAAATCATTATCGTCCGTATAAGATGAGAAGTTCGTAATAATTTCGCCATTTAATTCCACATTAACTTTTTCTGGTTTACGGGTATTTTTAAACCGAATAACATACTCTCGATGGGTTGGAATAATACCGGTTTTTCCTTCAACTGGATGAATTGTTAAAGCATAATTGTCACTAGCATAATTAAATTCAATTGCCGTTTTAATAAAATAACCATCTTCAAACATGGAAGAAATACCATCATCTTCATACAAACGATAAATATTACTACTACCAGGGAAAACGACTATTTCCATTTTCTTTGGCACATTCGTATCATTAATATTATCATTAATAATTGCCTTTGGTATTATAGAACCGGCTTTTGCAAAGACTGGATAATCTTCATCTTTAAAGAACGAAATATATCTTTTGTTGCCTAAAAATTTCCGACCCGTTTTAAAATCATACCAAACACCTTTAGGTAAATATATCCGTTCAACGGCCCGGTTCATAACCGTATCTTTAGGTTTTGTAATCGGACTTACTAATAATTCCGTGCCAAAATAATATTCATTCCGATAAACTGGTTCATCATAAATTTCCGGATTGTAATAATACAAAGGTTGAATAACTGGTAAATAATTTTTATGATATTTATAATTTTCACTATATAAATATGGAATTAACTCATGTCTTAATTCACAGTAATCTTTAACAATAGTAAATGTTTTTATATCCCAACGCCAAGGTTCTCTTTTATAGAATGCTCCTCTTTTAGCACTAAATCTGAAGATTGGACTAAATGTGGCAAGTTCGACATATCTTAAATATAATTCACTATCTTCAATACCATCTTTGAATCCACCAACATCATGACTCCACCAGGAGAGGCCAATGTTACTAGCGGTTGAATTAAAGAATGGTAAATATTTTAAAGTATCCCAACCAACTTTTGTTTCCCCCGAATAATGCACCGGATAATTATGTCCGGCTTTACCACTGTTTCTAGAAAGAAGCATGCCTCTTTTATCAGGAAATTTTTTATAGTCATTAAAATGATAATAATTTAAAACTCGGGTAATTGTTTCATCTTTAGTATCTAACCAAAAGAAATCTATGCCTACTTTATATAAAGGATCAATTAAATTTTTAAAATAACTAACAATAAAATCATTATTTAAAACTTTAAAAGGAATAACTTGATCAGTTGGAAAGTTTAAGTCTTGACACATCCCCGCATAACCTTCATTTAAGTTACTAATTCCTTCACTACCATCTAGATTTAACCCAATTCGAATACCCCGTTCATGCATATATTTGGTAAATTCTTCTGGTTCTTTAAATAATTCTTTATTAAAACTATAACCAGTTTTATATAAATTATAATTACTTGGATCTTTCACATGCCAAAATTCACTTAAAAGCAAAACCGATAAAGGAATCCCATTTTTATTAAACATTTGCACTAATTTTTTCGTATCTTCAAAACTATAAATTTGATCTCGATTCCACCAAATACCTAAAGCATATCTGGGAATTAAAGGGGGACGACCCGTAAGCGTAAAATAATCTTTTAAGCAAAGGCCAAAATCCCGGCGATAGATAAATAAATAAAAATCCATTCTTTTAGTTTTACTAGCTTCTAAAAAACCATCCGCATTAATTAAAAGGGTATGGGAATCATCAAGCATCGCAAAACCATCCGTAGAATAAAGACCATTAGAAAGTTTAGTACCTTCCCCAAAGTCTTCAATACTAAAAGCACTTCCTTTAAAGTTTCTTGCTTCCGGATGTCCATAATACCAAATTTTATCCGTATTAACTAATTTAACTTTTAAATAAGAATCAGGGGCAAAAGATGGCCCTTTAAAAGGCTTCTCCTTATCATATTGTAAAATAAAATATTTGGTCGTAATAACTAAAAATCTTTGATCTTGTTCAACTTTAATTTTGGGAACCGCAAATTTTCTATTCTTAACTTGTTCCGTTGCCCCATCATAAAAGAAACCATCAGAAGAGTATTCAAAACGAATTAAGCGTTCACTTAATACACTAATTCGGTAATTAACACCTTTAAAGACTGCTTTTTCATCACTAATTAAATTTTCTTGATTAGTTAAAAAGTGTTTTCCTAAACTAGCCATCTTAACCCTTCCTTTTATTATCTACTATTAATAGAATAACAAAAATTTAGATTTTTTTCAATAAGAATGCTTTAATTAACAATAACATATGGATATTTTAAACTGCCATTACCCTTTAATAATGTTTCACTCGATAAATAAAAGACTGGTCTTGCAGATCGCCATGCATTTAATTCTCCTCCACCGCCAATAAAACCAGTAGGATAAATATATTTTGTACAATAATTGCTTCCACAAGTTCCAACTCTAGTCATTGTTAAATCCCGATATTTAGTTTCTTCTACTTTATCTTCTGGTCGTTCATTATTTAGCCAAAAAATCCAACTATTTTTAGCATTATCCATATTTTCTGGATTACCATTTGTATAAGCATATAAATAATCATATAAGTATTGTAATCCTATTTTAGCATTAACATAATTATCACCATTTTGAGCATTTTCAATTGCATACATAGAATCACCATTATAAATTTCTACAGTTGTATCAACAAAAGTCCATTTATAATCTATTATATTATCTCGATAATTTTCATTTAAAGTATTATAATATGAACTATCTCCAATATTTAACATTTTAAATATTTCACTATCAGGCCATTTGATATCTTGAGTAGCATCACTTGTCCAACGACTAACTCCATTTAATGATTTCTTTTTAATAACTTTTATTTTTCCATCATTAGTTATACCAATAATCCGATATAAATTATCACCATATTCGGCACATTCTTCCCCTAGACAAAGATAATTATTATTTACATCAGCATTTGTTCCTTGAAAGCGGTGCATTCCACCAACTTCTTCATTACTTAAACTTGTTGGTTTAGAATTAATAATATCTACTCCTGTTTTTTCATAATCTATTTCAAATGGTTCTGTTAGTGTTCCTTCACCAATTAAACTTAATTCATTTGTTAAATAAAATACTGGTCTTAAACTCATGTTTCGATTGCAAGCATTTCCTGATATATCGCCAAAATAAGTACTCGATCCATATATGTCTTTTACTAAATATGGTGAATTAACTCCTTCTGGACCACCACAACCATATCTCGTCATTAATCTTTCAGTAGTACTTAAAGGACTATCATCATTATTCATAAGAAATATCCATGACTTAGAAGCATTTTTAGCACTCCCCGGTTTTCCCCCTGGATAAGCATACAAATAATCATGAGTATATTGTAGTCCTACTTTAGCCATTACATAATCTGTATTTTTATTCCATGTATAATTTGATAATTCATAGCCATCTTCCGTTTTTATATAATATCTAGTTGGAGTATTTCCGGATTCAATTTTATAAAATAAATCACCATCATATTCATGTCCAATAGCATCGCCATACATCCATTTATGATTTGTTATTTTCTCTTGTAATTTACTATCTAAAGAATTATAAAATGAATCACTATCATCATTTAAGCCGTGATATATATAACTATCTGGCCATTTGACATCAGTATAAGTATTATTTGTCCAAAACCAACTTTTAGATAAAACAGTTTTTTTTATAACTTTTAATTCACCAGTTTCTGTTACTCCAATTATGCGGTATAAATCTTCACTATATTCAGAACAATCTTCACCTAAGCAAATGTAATTATTGTCTACTACTTTTAAATCATCTGTGGCATATTCTTCAGAAACACCTTGATAACGATACATATCTCCTACTATGTCTTCACTTAAAACACCATTTGTATCTTTACTTCTTAAGTATTCTAACATTTCATTTTTATCAAAATATAATGTACAATATACTGTCTTATTACTAGTTATTGTAACACTACCACCTAAACTACTTATTTCTGTTTCAATGGGATTATTTTTTTCATCAACACACTTACTTAAAATCTTATTAACATAATAACCTTTTGGAAATAAATTATCTCCTTCATATTCTACATATTCATCATTTTCTTTTATATACATTGCAAATTGTTTTTTAGTTATTTTATTTTCTTCTTTATTTATTTCTCTATGTAAAAAAGATTGGTATGTTAAATTTACCAGCATTATTTCTACTACTAGAAGAATTGTTATAAAAATTTTTCTATATTTCAATCTCATAAGACACATCTTCTATCCTATGAAATTATTATAAATTACCCCCCCCGATTGTCAATTATTTTCTTTAAACTTATCTTTCATCTCTTCTAAGAATTTAGTATCTTCAAAATAATTTATACCCATAGCTTTTTTAACTTCTTTTAAAGTTACATTTGCTTTGGCATTGGCTTTTTCAGTACCATTTTTAATAACTTCATAAACATAGTCTAAATTATTTAAAAGTTCACTTCGCTTATCTCTTATCGGTTTTATAACTTCTTCTAAAATATTGATTAAAAATTTTTTAATTGTAACATCCCCTAAACCACCTTTTTGATAATGTTCTTTTAATTCATCTAAGTTTTTATATTCCGGTAAATATTTAGGAAAATGTTCTTCCTTACAAAAGACATCTAAATAGGTAAATACGACATTACCCTCTATTTTACCTGGATCACTTACCTTTATATGGTCAGGGTCAGTATACATTTGCATAACTTTCTTTCTGATTTCATCTTCACTATCATCGAGATAAATACAATTACCTAAAGATTTACTCATTTTGGCTTTACCATCAATACCCGGTAGTCTTTGAGCATTTTTTAATTCGGGTAAAACTTCTTTCGGACTTACTAAAACATCTCCATAAATCCGATTAAATGAATGAACTATTTCTCTTGCTTGTTCAAGCATTGGTAGTTGATCATCACCAACTGGTACTGTTGTCGCTTTAAAGGCTGTAATATCGGCGGTTTGACTAACCGGATAATTTAAGAAACCTACGGGAATACTTTCTTCAAAACCGCGAAATTTAACTTCTGATTTTACAGTGGGATTACGATGAAGTCTTGCAACAGTTACTAAATTCATATAATAAAAAGTTAACTCGGTTAAAGCTGGCACTTCTGATTGAATAAAAATAGTTACTTTATTTGGGTCAATACCACAAGCTAAATATAAAAGAACTACTTCTAAAACATTATCCCGAACTTTTTTGGGATTAGCAAAATTATCTGTTAAAGCTTGAGCATCCGCAATCATGATATAAAATTCATCATAGTTACCGGCATTTTGAATTTTTAAACGACTTTTAATTGATCCAACAAAGTGTCCTAAATGAAGTTTACCTGTTGGTCTATCACCAGTTAATATAATCTCACTCATAAAATCACCTAGAAAAATTATAGCACAACTTAGAAGATTATTCTATTAAATGCCGAGTATTTTGTGAGTGAAGAATATTTTTATTGCATATTTCTTTTAATATTTAAAAATTTTTTAGTATAATATAATTATGTTAGGAAGTGAATTTTATGATTAAATATGAAACTAATTCAAAACTAGTGACGACGGGACAAATTTTTGTGGCTTTAAAAGGTCATACTGTTGATGGGCATGATTACATCGAAGAAGCGATTAAAAATGGGGCTAGTAAAGTTGTCGGGGAAAAAGATTTAACTTTAGAGGTACCTTATGAAAAAGTCGATGATACTAATGTTTATTTAAAAGAACATTTAGTTCGGGAATATAGTGATATAATTAACAAATTAAAAATTATTGGGGTAACGGGCACAAATGGGAAAACTACCAGTTGTTATTTAATTTATCAAATGTTAAAGAAGTTAGGTAAAAAAGTAGCTTACTTAGGGACAATTGGTTTTTATTATCAAGATGAAAAAATTGAACTTAATAACACCACTCCGGATATTTTAACACTATATAAACTTGTTACAAAAGTAGCCAATGATAAGGCGGAATATTTAGTAATGGAAGTATCTAGTCATGCTCTAGCATTTGAACGCCTTGCGGGTTTTAAACTTACACGGGCGGCATTTACAAATTTAACGGAAGACCATTTAGACTACCATAAAACAATGGATGCCTATCTTAATGAAAAATTAAAAATAATTAATTATTTAAAAGATGATGGCATGATTTTATTAAATAGTGATGATGTAGCCCATGAGAAATTTAAAAAGTTTAAAAATTATCAAACTTTTGGCTTAAATGGTGATTATCAAATAAGTCATTTTGCGATTAAACCCGATCACACTGATTTAGAATTTACTTATGAAGATAAAAAATATCAAGTAACTACTAATTTAACTAATAAATTTAATGTTTATAATTATCTTACCGCATTATCTATTTTACATAGTTTAGGATTTAGCATTGAAGATATTATTAAAGTTACTAAAGAAGTTTACCCTCCTAAAGGAAGATGTGAAACTTATCAAGTTGGTTTAGGCTATGCAGTTGTAGATTATGCTCATACTCCAGATGCCGTTGAAAAAGTTATTTTAGCTTATACAGAAATGAAAAAGAATCGGATTATTACCATTATTGGTTGTGGTGGGGACCGTGACCCAATTAAAAGACCAATTATGGGTAATATTGCGACCAAATATTCTGACTATGTAATTTTTACCAATGATAATCCTAGAACTGAAGACCCTAAAAAAATTATGCAAGATATTACTAAAGATAATCATAGTGATAATTATGAAATTATTTATGATCGGAAAGAAGCCATTTATAAAGGGATAGAAATGTTAAAAAAAGATGATATCTTACTAGTTTTAGGCAAAGGACATGAAGATTATCAAATTATTGGGCATGAAAAAATTCATTTAGATGATGCCGAAATTATTCAAAGTTATGGCAAATAAAAATTTGGGAATTACTCTCAAATTTTTTTATTATTGTTAATAATTAACTCTTTAATAACATTTTCTAAATATTTTAGTTTATCTTCTTTTATGGTATTAATATTAATTGGTTTACCCACAATTATTTTGGGTCTACCCCATAACTTAAATTTTCCCACAATTGCAAAAGGAACAATTGGAGCATTTGTTTTTTCGGCAAAACTAATTACTCCGGGTTTAAATGATAAAAGAAGTTCATTTTTATGAAATGTTCCTTCGGGAAATATTCCTAAAATTTGTTCATTATTTAAAATTTCTATCGCCTGGTTTTTAGCCTCCGGATTTTTATTATGTCTGTCAACTGGTATTAAATGCATTGTTTTAAAAAGCCATTTAAAGGGACCTTCAAATAACTCTTTTTTCGCAATAATATGAATAGGTCGTTTTGTTACTTTAAAAAGAAGGTAAGCATCAAAATTACCCGTATGATTACCCGCTAGAATACATTTTCCTTCTTTAGGTATATTTTCTTTACCTACTACTCTCCCTAAAAAAACTAAATTACCAGCAATAATACATAACTTCCGCCAAAAATAATAACCCGTATAACTTTCTTTCTTCATTTGCACCTCTAAAATATATTAAATATCTAAAAATATTATAGCAATTTTAGTTTATTAACACAATTTTTTATGGAAAAAAGACTACAGTTCGTCGATTTTAGTTGCAAAAAACTATAAAATTTGATAATATTAATTTGTGTCCATTTGCAGATGTAGTTTAATGGTAGAACTATAGCCTTCCAAGCTATTAACGTGGGTTCGATTCCCATCATCTGCTCCAAAAGATAAAATCGTCGCACCAAGCGATGTTAATGATTAAATCAACGCAAGTTGATTTTTTTATTGCTATTGCAAAGAAAGGGTGTGATGTGTTATGATTAAAATCGTAAAAAAGAAAATCAATATGAGTGATGAACTCA
>CANPYA010000041.1 GCA_947587565.1 uncultured Bacilli bacterium
TTTCTTAATAAAAAATTAAGATTTATATAAGATTTAATTAATAAAATTTAGTTTAAAAACTTTTACAATATCTTTAGGTGTTGAGAAGTTTATGAAAAAAAGGACTAAAAGAAAAATTAAAAGAGTTACGAAAATATTGTTAATAATGGTTATGTTATTAACATTAATTCATTTTATAGTTAGAAAAAATGAACCCAATAATTATGAATTAGATAATAATTATAATGTTAATGATAGGAGTGATTATCAAAGTTATGATGATGTTTCTATTCTTAAGTATGAAAATGGAACAATTAAAGAAAGATTAAAAAAAATGGCCAAGAATGAACCTAAAATAAATGCTATTCTTGCAAATTATAATAGTTATCCGGAAGAATTAATGGAAGCGTTATCAAGAAATATGGAATTAACTAATTTTGTTCTTGATTATCCAGAAAATAAAGGTAAAGTTTATAGTAATACTATTGGCAATTTTAATGGTAGTATTCCCAAACTTTATCAATGGGATGAAAGATGGGGATATGGTAGTTATGGCAAAAGTAATATTGCTATAAGTGGTTGTGGTCCCACGGCTTTAGCTATGATTGTTGCGGGTTTAAAAAAAGATAATACGATTACACCTTATAAGGTAGCAAAATTATCAGAAAGCAAAGGCTACTATATTCCGAATGTGGGAACAACTTGGGATTTAATAACAAAAGGTGGCGAATACTATGGCCTTAAAGTAAAAGAACTTCCTTTAGATGAAGAGGCTATTATTGAGGCTTTAAAAAATAATCATCCTATAATTTGTAGTATGCGGAAAGGTGATTTTACGATTAATGGGCATTTTATTGTTTTAGCATCTTATGAAAATGGTAAAATAAAAGTAAATGATCCGAATAGTCAAATAAGAAGTAATATTTTATGGGATTACGATAGAATTAAACCCCAAATAAAAAATTTATGGGAATTTTCTTTATAAATAATATGATATAATTGAGAAGTGATGAGATATGAATATTTTAGTCGTAGATGATGAAAAAGAAATTGCCGATTTAATTGAAATCTATTTAAAAAATGAAAACTATAATGTCTATAAATTTTATGAGAGTAAAGATATTTTAAAAACTTTAGAGGAAGTTCCGATTGATTTAGCTATTCTTGATGTTATGATGCCCGATATTGATGGCTTTGCTCTTTGTAATAAAATCCGGGAAAAATATATGTTTCCCATTATATTTGTAACTGCTAAAGTCGAAGCGATTGATAAAATAAATGGTTTTAATTTAGGAGCCGATGATTATATTACGAAACCTTTTCAACCTTTAGAGTTAGTCGCGAGAGTTAAAGCTCAATTAAGAAGATATACTAAATATAATCAAAATACTTTAAATAATGCTAATGTAATTGCCTTTCAAAACATAATGATTAATAATGAAACACACGAATTTTATTTTAATGATCAAAAAATTGAATTAACACCCATTGAATTTTCAATTATGTGGACTTTATGTTTAAATCGGGGGTTTGTAGTTAAAACTGATGAATTATTTAAAGAGGTATGGCAAGAAAAATATTATGAAAATGATAATAATACGATTATGGTACATATTAGACATTTAAGAGAAAAGATGCATGATACAGGTAAGAAGCCAAAGTATATTAAAACAATATGGGGAGTAGGTTATAAAATTGAAAAATAAAGTTAATTTTGTGGAAAAATTTATAAAAAAAGCCCTAATGCAAATCATTATATGGACAGTTATCATTTATGTTATTTATAAATTATTAGATTTATATTTTGATTTAGCGGAATTTCAATGGGTATATGATTTTTCAGCGGATTTATATTATAGTTTAAAAAATAATTATATTAATAATAATTTGCTTTTTATAGTGGGTTTTGTTGTATGGACTACCGGAGTTTTGGTTATTATTATAAGACTTTTAATTAAGTTTAAAAATGTGATTAATTATTTAACTAAAGCCATTAATGAGTTATATGATAAGAACGCAGATTTTATTGAACTACCTATTGAACTAGAAGACTTTCAACAAAAATTAAATAATTTAAAAAAAGAATCTCTAAAAAATGAAAGAATGGCCAGAGAAACTGAGCAAAGAAAAAATGATTTAATTGTCTATTTAGCTCATGATTTAAAAACTCCTTTAACATCCACCATTGGTTATTTATCTCTTTTAGATGAAGTTAAGGATATGCCAAATAGTCAACGTGAAAAATATATTAAGACTGCTTTAAATAAAGCCAATAAATTAGAAGATTTAATTAATGAATTATTTGATATAGCTCGGTTTAATACCGAAACGATTGTAATAAATAAAGAGGATTTAGATTTAAATATGATGCTTGAACAATTAATTGATGAGTTTTATCCTATTCTTGAAGAAAATAATAAGAAAATAAATATGGAATATAAAGATGATTTAAAAATACTTGGCGATTCTGATAAAATAGCGCGAGTATTTAGTAATTTAATAAAGAATGCCATTTATTATAGTAAAGATGATGATATTGTTATTAAAACATTTAAAGAAAATAATAATGCTATTGTGGAAATTATCAATAAAGGGGGGTTACCTAAAGAACAACTAGAAAAAATATTTGAAAAATTTTATCGAGCAGATTCTTCCCGAAATTCGAAAACGGGTGGTAGTGGCTTAGGACTCGCTATTGCTAAAGAAATAGTGGAATTACATAATGGTAAAATAACGGCTACAAGTGATAATGGCTATACTAAGTTTCGGGTAGAATTACCAAAAGAAAATTAATTTTTTCACAAAAATTTCAAAAAAATTCAAAAAATGCTATTTAATTTATCTTTATTATGTTATAATTTTGACAATAGAGAATAATAAGAGGTTGCATTAAGAATGGAAAAAAAGAAGAAAAATAGTAAAGAGAATGTTGTAATATATAACAACCATGGTATAAAAATTGAAAAAACTCCAAAAGATAAAGAAGTAAGTGAAGCAGAAAGAATAAAATTAAAAGATATAATGGCTACTCTTAAGTTTAGTTCTTTAGTAGGTATAGTTGTAAATGCCATTTTTGTATTAACAACAATAATTTTATGTGTTTTAGCTTTACTTAATATAAATGTCACTCCCGAAGAAGAATTAATAAATAATGAATCTGTTGTATCGTATATATCTAAAGTAAATAATAATTCTATAGAAGATACTAAATACGAAATATCTATTAGTAGTAAAGGTGAATTAATTGTTTTTGATGTAGTATTTCCTAGTTTATTTATTTTGAGCTCTTTAATTTGTATGATTGTTTTCTGTAGTAAAATGCAAACATTTACGGCTAAGGTTAAAACAGATAAAGAGTTATTTACTAAACAAAAGCTTAAAGAACTTACTATTTTAAGCGAATGGTTACAATTAGCGGGATTTACTCTGATGTTTGTTTTTGGCTTTTATTATATTATAGGATATTTATTCTTTGTTTTAATATTGGAAATTATATTATATTTATTTAATTATTGTGTAAATTACAATCGAAATAAAAACTAAAGGGAAAGTAGTGTGAAATAGTGAAAATATTTTTAAAACATATTTTAAGGAATTTAAAGGAAAATAAAAAAAGATCATTTTTAATAATGATGTCGTTAATATTTACATCGATGTTTATTGCTATAATTATTTCGGCAACTAATTTTTTAATTAATTTAGAAGATGTTGCAAAAACGGCCTTAACTGGAGGTTATGATTATTTAGTAGTTAATAAAGATGATTCACCAATAACTAAGGAACAAGAAGATGCAGTATTAAATACTAATATAACAAAAGTTAGTGAATTTGATGATTTTGGCTATATAAAAGTAAAAGATAAAGATTATCTAATGTATATTTATGGTACTGATACTAACATATCTTATAAAGTGGGAATTCTTTCCCAAGAGAATAATCAAGGATATACTTTAAAAGAAAATGAAATTGTAGTATTAGAAGATGAATTAAAAGATTTAAATTTAAAAATAGGAGATAAAATAACTTTTTATAATTCAAAAGGTAATCCTTATGAATTAACAATTGCTAAAACTATTAAAAATGATTTAGATTTATCGTATACTAAAGAAGAATTTTATACATTTGGTACAAGTTTAGAAACCTTTAAAAAAATTACGGAAAGTGAAAAATTAGAAAACTATTCATATTATATTTCCTTTAATGAAAAACTAGATGAAGATGCACGAGAAAAATTTGAAAACAAATGTGAAGAAATAGGCTTAAAATTAGTTGAGCCTCCAGATTCTCTCAATATTATGGGAATGCTTGGGATTATTATTCCAATTTTAATTATTGCAATAATGTTATTAGCGGTAATTGTCTATTTTGTAAATAGTTCTTTTGTAAAAATAATATTAAATGAACGGGTTCCTGTAATGGGGACCTTTAGAAGTGTAGGGGCTACTTCTAAAAAAGTTGATAGAATATTAATTTTAGAAATGACAATGTATGGTTTAATTTCGGGAATTATTGGCTCTATTTTAGGCTTTGTTATTTTCCGAGCAATAATAAAATATTTATTTATTCCTTTTATGTCAGATCAAATAATTGGTTATAATTTTGATTTTGTTTTAAAAGCAATTGATAATAGTGTATTTAGCATCTTAATAATTAGTATTTTAAGTGTTACAATATTTCAAATATTAATTTCATTAAAAGATATATTTGCCAGTGGTAAAAAGAGTATCAAAGATTGTATTTTTAGTAAATATGATGATATTCAAATTATTCAAGTTAAAAATTTAATAATTGGTATAACATTTTTAATAATAGGTATTATTGCAATAGTTTTAAAAAATAAATTGAATGTCTTATGGGGAGTATTAGGAATAGTATCTTTATTTGTTTCTATTTCGAAATTGTTGCCTTTTATATTTAATTTTGTCTTTAGTAAGATTAAGTTTAAAAATCCGGTTTATAAAATAGCTTGTAGTAATATATCTAATAGTAAACTACAAATAAGTAATAGTGTAATTTTATGTGTTTTATTAAGTATTATAATTATCTTAATTTCATTTGCTAATAGTGAAAAAAGAGAAAATTTAGACCTTAATGATAAATATAGCTTTGATTCATATATAGATATTACATCAGCAACTGAAGAAGATGTCAATGATATATTATTCCTTGATGGAATTAAAAGTGCAGCGAAACTGTATATGGGTAATTTAACTGGTTCTGAGGCCTATTTAGCTAATAATACATTATCAACATTTTATCTTTTAGCTACAGACAATGCTGAAACATTAATTGATGTTAATAAAAAATATGAAGGTATTGACAAGGAAATGCTAAGTAATTTAACACAAAATGAAATAATAATATCAAGAGAAGATGCTCAAAAATATGATATAGAGATTGGTGATTATATTTATTTAACTAATGTTTTGAAAAAGGAACATTTTGATGTTGAATTGCCTGTCTATTTAAAAGTTGTGGGATTCCAAGATTATAGTTCCAAAATGGCCTTTATTAGTATGGATTTAATGAATGAATTAACCAATATTGGTTTAGTTTCTGCTTATGAAGAGTTATATCTTTTAGCTGAAGATAATGTTGATATTACTAAAAATATTAATAAGTTATTAGAAGAAAGACAAATTTCTGATCGGGCTTTAACTTTAGATGAATATCTACAAAGTTTAGAAGATGAGACAGCAAGTTTTTATACTATTATAATTATTGTTTGTATTCTTTTAGCATTAATAGTTCTTATTTGTTTAATTAATAATCAAAAGATTAGTTTCTTACAAAGGAAAAAAGAATTAGCAACATTAAATTCAATTTGTATGAGTAGAAAACAACTTAAAAAAATGATTACAGCGGAAATTATGTTAGCTTTTGTAATATCTAGTTTAATAGCCTTTATATATGCAATTTTATTTACTATTATAGTTTCCCAAATTATAGATATAAAATTAGTTATAACGTTTAAGAGTATAATAATTATATTTATAATTATGGCGATTGTCATGTATTGGGTTAGTCGAAAGATAAGAAAAAATGTTAATAAAATAAATATTATTGATGAAATTAAATATGAATAGGAGTGAAGATAATGGAAGAAAATAATAATGTTGGATTAGCAAATAATGGATTAAATGATCAAATTATTTTGGAATTACAAGATTTAAGAAAAGTATTTAAAAACGGTGATATTGAATTAGAAGTATTAAAAGGAATTAATTTAAAAGTAAAAAAAGGAGATTTTATCTTCTTAATGGGTGAATCTGGTAGTGGTAAATCAACATTACTTTATCAAATTGGTTGTTTAGATGAACCAACTAGTGGGAAAGTTTTAATTAATGGCCAAGATATTAATCAAATGAAAGAAGAAGATAAAGCTAAATTACGAAGAGAAAAATTAGGTTTTGTATTTCAATTTTATAATTTGATACCTAATTTAAATGTTGAAGATAATATTATGTTACCGGTAATAATGGATGGTAAAAATCCTAAACAATATGAAGCAAAACTACAAGATATTTTAAATATTGTTGGGTTGTCTGATAAAAGAAAATATTTTCCCCGCCAACTTTCAGGGGGTCAACAACAAAGAGTATCTATAGCTAGAGCCATTATAATGGAACCAGACTTATTACTTGCGGATGAACCAACCGGAAATTTGGATAGTGTTTCGACAAGAGAAATTATGGAATTATTTAAAAGATTAAATGATGAAAAAAATATTACCATTATCCAAGTTACCCATTCTCATGAAGTAGTTTCTTATGGCAAGACTGTAATTAATTTAAAAGATGGTATGATTTTTTAAAAAAGGAGAGTAATATTTATGCAAAAAAATAAAAAAACAATATTTTGGTGTATTACAACTATTATATTATTTACTTTAGGATTAGTATTTTTGGGTTATAAAAATACTACCATCAAAAATACGAAGTTAAATGTTGAATTAACTGAAAGACCACGTTTAGAAGATGATTTTTATGATTATATTAATTATGATAAATTAAGTCAAAAATTAATTGATGAAAGTAATCTAAGTGACGTTTGGACATACTATTCAGATTATGCTGAGAAGATTGAAAATGAAAAAAAAGATATTATTAATACTATTGTAGCAAGTTGTGATACTTATACTCAAGATTCTCCTTATAGTAAATTATGTACTTATTATAATTCTTTAAAAAATATGGATTATAATGCTAATAAAACAACTTTAGATGAATATGTAAATTTAATTAATTCATCTAAAAATATCGAGGAATATTTAAATAATATTGCTATAGTTAATAACAAACTTTATAATACTAATATATTATTTACATTATCTTTTGATATAAAAGACTTAGATTTTGATGAAGCTTATCCAGAAATAGATTATATGTTTTATGATTATACTAATAGTACTTATTATTATAATTCAGCCACTATTAGTAGTTATGGTAAAGAAAGAAATACATTAAAAAATGCTGATTTAAAAATATTAATGAAATATGGTTATGAAGAAGCGGAAGCCAGAAAAATAGTGGCGGATGTTTATGAAATGTATGCGGAAATTGCTAAATTTTCTTCACTTTGGCAAGAAGATGATGAAGCTAAATTATATAGTTATGTAGAATTAAAAAATAAATATCCTAATATTAATTTTGATTTAATAAAAAATGAATTAGATAGTCGTTATGAAGTTTCTGATTATGTTTTAGTTTTAGATGAATCACAATTAAATTTAATAAATAAATATTTAGTTAATGATAATTTAGAAACTTTGAAAAACTATGCTTTATTAAGAATATTATATAGTTATGGTGATACTATTGATAATAATATTTATGATATTATAAATAAATTAGACAAAGATTTAAGTGGTGATATTACCACTACAAATGATGAAGATTATATCTATGACGCTATTAATTATTTGTTTAATGATACAATTACTCTTGAATTTGCTAAAAAACATTCTTATGATAAACTTAAAGATTATTATACAGAATTAATTAATAATTATTTAGAAGAATATCGAGTTAGAATTAATAGTGAAACTTGGTTAAGTGATACTACTAAAAATAATGCTCTTAAAAAAATAGATAATATGGGAATAAATGTCTTATATCCCGATTATGATAAAGCCATTTATTATAATGTTACAGGTAATAATTTCTATGAAGTAGATTATAATATTTATAATTCTTATATAAAATACTTATTTAATAATATTAAAGATTATGATGTACTTACTAATGATTGGTTAGAAGTAAATGCTTTTTATTCACCAATGTCTAATTTAATTCTTTTAGAATTAGGTTATGTTTATGCTTTTAATTCTGCGATGGAAATTGATATCAATAAAATAAATGATTATTATTATGAAACCTTAGGAGGAATAGGGTATACAATAGGTCATGAATTATCACATGCTTTTGATAATACAGGATCCCAATATGATGAATATGGCAAAAAAAATAATTGGTGGACTAATGAAGATAAAATTGCCTATAATAAACTTAATTTAAAAGTAGAAAAATATTATGATAAATTAGGTCAAGATGGTTATCAAACTTTAGGAGAAAATATTGCTGATTTAGGTGGTTTTGGTTTAACCATTCAAATTGCGGAAAGTAAACAAGCCACTAATGATGATTATAAAAAAATATTTGAAAGTGCTGCTAAATTTGATGCTATGCAATCTTCTAGTTTTTTTAACGGTTGGTTGTTATTAAATGATGAACACTCATCAAATAAAAATCGGATTAATGGAGTATATTCATCTTTAGATAAATTTTATGAAGTATATAATATTAGTAAAAATGATAAGATGTATGTAGCTCCTAGTGAACGAGTTCGCGTATGGTAAAAAAAAGCAAGTCATTGTGGCTTGCTTTTTAGTTTAAATTATTTTTTCTTTTTATTTAATACAAGAAATCCAATACAACCTACTAAAAATAATAATGTTGGCAATATATAAAATAAATCATTAAAATCTTTTACATTTTCATCAACAGTTACTAAATACATTAATAATAATCCTGAAACAGCAAGCATTATGGCAAATACTACGGAATATATTGTCTTTTTATTAGTTTTCTTTTTACTACTTTTTTTCATTTTTCTTTCCTTTCACAATATTTTCTAAGTTCTTGTTGATAGATTAACTGAGCAATAAAAAATGTTAAAAAACTTAGTAAAAAAGTCAAGAAACCTATAATATAGATATAAGTCATTTCAAATTCTTCATTAGGTATCAAAGAAGTTATTAGTCCTAAAATCATAACTACCAAAAAAAGAATTAATCCAAAAATAAATGGTATGTTTGAAAAAACAAGTATTCTTCTACCATAGGCAGTTTTATTAAAATCGCCTTGTAGTTTTAAAAGTTCCTTACTATTTAATTTGTATAGGTTCATTATTATGCCTCCTTTATTTTATTAAATACTAATTATTTTTTATAGTCAATTGAATAAATTAAATTTATTTGCCTTTTTACATAAGTTTACATTATAAGAATTTAATTTGACTAATAAATAATCCATTAGTATAATTAAATAGTGGAGGAGTTATGAAAAAAAGTTTAAAAATTATTTTAATTGTTTTAGGAGTTCTTATTTGCCTTATTATTCTTGATACTTTGCAAGCTAAAATATTTGATAATAGTCCAATATTAAAAGTAAGAGAGAATTTAAATAATAGTAATATAAATTATATTGATAAAGGAATTTTAGTAGATACTTACTATTATAATACTGGAAATAAAAAAGCTTTATTTAAATGGGAACCAAGATTATTTAGTGAAAATTCTGAAAGTAACCAAAAATTTGATTTCTATTTTTCAGAATATGAAGAAGATTATGATACTATAAAATTTAATAAATATTATTTTCATAATAATAGACAAATATATTTAGCTAGTAATATTAAAGAATTTTATGTTACCGAAGATAAAACTATGAACTTAAGAACATTTTTAGCAAATGATAATATTACTCTAGATGATGCCTTAAAAAAGATTACCGATAAATTAGAACTAGATGGAGCATTATATGATGGAGGTACTAAAGTATATAAATCCAAAGAAAAAGACATAACTATAATTACTTGCAATACTATTGAAGGTAATAAAGATGTTTATATTGGTAATTATTTAGTAAGTTTAGAAGATGGTATGTGTGGAAGATAAGTAATAAAAAAATAATTTGAGGAAAATGCCTGATGCGTGATTTAAGTAAAAATTTGGAAAATAGAGAAATAAATTATTCTAAATTATTAGAATATGGTTTTATTAGAAATAAGAATAGTTATATTTATGAAGTAGATATTTGTAATAATCGTTTTAAAGTAGTTGTAGAAATATCGGAAGCTAAACAAATATCAAAAGTAATTGATAAACTCACTAATGAAGAGTATATTTTGGCAGATGTTCCAGATTCTTCTGGAGACTTTGTTGGTAAAGTCAAAGATGAATATAATTTAGTTATAAATGATGTAATTAATAAATG
>CANPYA010000042.1 GCA_947587565.1 uncultured Bacilli bacterium
CTTTTGGTCATTGAAATTACCATCACCATTCCAGTCAAAATCATATTCTAAGATTACATAAGGTTCGCCTTTTTCTTTAATAGCTTGTAAATTTGCACTTGTCACATTAATCCAAGCATTAACATAATCAGAACCATCTTTTACTTTATCAAATGATACTTCAACGCCTCCACGTTTATATTTAGCGTTTTCTGCTCTTCCACTCGGAGCATCAATACGAATACCAATCCAGTATCCATCAACATTACGTCCTGTTTGTAAGTCTTTTTCATACCATTTTAGATTACCAGAATTATACTTTACAGTTACAGTCTTACTAGTATTGTTTTCTACTTCAGATTCGCCAGCACTTATAACTTTAACAGTACCAAATAGATCGGCAGCATAAACATTTGTCGCTAAAGATAGCAATAAAACTAAAGTTAATACCATTAGCGATACAATTTTCTTCTTCATATGTACTCCTTTCTTTAGATAGTATTTCTATCTATAAATATTCTTCCCAAAATAAGTAAAATTATTACTAAATATTGCTATAATAAAATGTTTTTACCAATAAAAAAAGGCTTGGTTTTAAGCCTATAAAACTAAATTACCATTTTTCATAATTGTAACTTCGCCATTAGGTGTTTCGGCAACTATTTCTAAATCTTTGGTGCCAATCATAAAGTCAACATGATTCTTAGATAAATTTAAACCTAAGGCATCAATTTCCTTTTTGCTTAACTTATTACCATTTTTAACACAATCAAGGAAGGCACTACCTAAAGCTAAGTGACAAGAAGCATTTTCATCAATTAAAGTTGTTTCAAATACTTTATTGGTATTTGAAATAGGTGAATCATAATCAACTAAGGCAACTTCCCCTAGAAAACTTGCTAGTTCATCACTTTCAATAATTTCTTTTAAAACATTTTTACCTTTTTTAGCGCTATATTTAACAACTTTGCCATCTTTAAATTCCACTTTAAAGCCATCAATAACTTTACCATTATAAATTAAAGGCCTAGAACTATAAACTACTCCTTGCGTTTTCCGATAATCAGGGGATGTAAATATTTCATAACTTGGAATATTAACTATCCATTTATCACTAGCAATTGATTGCCAAATAACCCCTTCGGGTAAAGTGACTTCTAGATCTGTACCTAAAGAATTACGATAATGTAACTTCCTAATTTTTAAAGCATTTAATTTCTTTTGCCTTTCTGATAAAGTTTCTAAAAATTTATCCCAACTTTTACTTGGGTCATTAGTATCAAATAAACATAATTTAGCTAAAACATTCCAGAAAGTATCTAATGGTTTATCACTTTCACTAAAAATCTTTTTCGCCCATTCTTCATTCGGAACAGCCGCGATACACCATGGAATTTCGCCTTTAAGTTGCATTTCTCTATAAACAGGTTTTGTTTCCCTTCTAATTTTCGCCACTAAACCTATCTTTTCATCATCTATATCATCCATTAAATGGGGTATTTCAGATTCTAACATTAAAAATGCCGCCTTCTTTTTGGCATATTTATCCCAAATACTATTATCAAACATTTTACTCTTTTTTATAGCATCTATTGAAGCCGTAGTTAAAAAATCATGCACTTCTAAAGTATCAATTTCATCTAAATAAATATCTTTGATACCCATTTCTTCAGCTTTAAGAACAATTTTTTTAACAAATTTCTTGATAACTTTATCATAATTAATAAATAATACTGATGAATTATTTAATTTTAAACATCTTTTTAATAAGAGTTCAATATATTTATCTTTCATATTATCACCAGTATTATTATATCCTTATTCAAAAAAATTATCAATCGGCGTATGTAAAACCTTAGCTATTTTATAAAGTGTATACTTTTTACAACTAATTTTACCCTTTTTATATTCTAATTTTCTTACATAGTCATAAGATTTATCAATATCAACTGCTAGTTGTTCTTGCGTAATCCCCGCTAGTTTCCGATATTTACGAATATTCTTAGAAATATTCTTTTTCATTTCCTCTTCACTAATAAAAGTAAAATCTCTTTTAAATGTTGTCATAATTATCACCACATTAATTGTTGCACCATAAATATTTTATGTCCGGTAACTATTATGCCCCTTTTATGGTATAATATGTATGTGATGGTTATGAAAGAACTGCTATTTTATTTACAAATTATTAAACCTATTGAAGAAAAATATAATCGTTTAAATAGACTATATTATTTTTTTAAATTCAATTTTTTAAAAAGAAAAATGAATTATTACAATTCACTTTTAAATTATTATTATGGTAACATTCTAAATGATAATCAAACTTTAGATAAAATACTTAAATACTTTGACTTTACTTCAAACTAATACTATATTCTTTATTGCGAATTGTTACTAGAAGATCGATTTTAGAACTATTAACAACTTTATCAGTTGTATTCAAAACTATTTTACCTTTTAAATTGCTTGGCGTTAAATTTTTAACACTGGCAATTTTTTCTTCTTCGCCATCTAAATATCGAATACTTAAATAATTATCTAAAAAACGATTTAAACTATTACTATTTATAGAATAGAAAGGTATATCTTCGGCCATTTTAAATTCCGAATCTAAAATTAATAAGACTTGATGACCCTTTAAATAATCGATAGTAACACTATCTTTATAGGTATCACATTTATCTTTAATACAATATTCATAATCATATGTATATTTAGTATTTAAAACTAATTTATCTACTTTAAAAGTTGAATTACCTAAATTGGAATTAGCAAAATTAATGGTGTCTCCTAATTTATAAGAGCCCTCTTTAGTAACGGAATCAATTCTAGCGGGTGTTATGGTAACATAAGTGAATTTCCCTACTAAAACATTATTAACTACTGAAGAACCACTTTCCGCTTTAATTCGATAATTTTTACGAATATCTTTTTCATCTATCTTATAAACAATAGCATAAGTATCTTTAGTTTTAGCGTTTATAATACTTCCACTTTGTTCTTTAGCATAATCAATAAAATAAAGACTCTTATCTTTACTTGGATAAACTAATTTTTCTTCATCAATTTCTAACCTAAATTTATTTAAATCTAGTGTATATTTTTCATCATTAGTGTTTTCAATATTCATTCTAACAACTACATAATAATTATCTAATTTTTCTCCACGATAATTTAAATTGGTAATAATACTATCTTCTAATTTATAATTAACTCCTTGATAACTAAAAGCATCACCTTGACTATACTGATTATCAATTCTTTCAGGAAATAAATTATAAATAAAATAGATTAAAGCACCAGCAGCAAATACACAAATAATGGAAAAAATAAATTTGTTTTCTTTAATATAATAAATAAATTCTCTTCCAAAACGCCGAATATTTCTTTTTAATTTAACATCGTCTTTTTTTAATGTGATTTCTATTTCTTCACTATCTTCACTAGATACTTCTAAATCTTTTAAATCCTCTTTAAAATTAAATTTACTAATATTTAACCCAAAGCCCCGAATGAAAAAGGCCATAATAAACCCAATTTGGGGTAGTAAAGAAAGTGTGGATAAATCCCGGTAGATTCTGGCAGATTCCGCGGTAATAATCGTTTCTTCCATCGTTATCATTAAGTTTTTAACTACTGAAAATAAGATAATCATTACAATATAATAAACAATACTAGAAATATAAGTTTTACTAGGTTTCTTTTTATAAATAAATAATAAAGCTACCCCAAATAAACCAAGCAAAATCAAAAAGATAACAAAATAATTACTGCCTGGTACATAATCTTGATAAAAACCAGGTACAATATTACCAGTATAATTATTCGTAACATAATCATTAAAAAAAGCCACTATTTTATAGGTGCGATAAAATAAATAACTAGTTAAAATACCTAAGATAAAATTAATTAATTTAAAGTTCTTAATTAAAAAAGCATAAGGTTTTCTAAATATCATATCTAGTCTCTCCTTATGATAATTTTACTAAAAATTTAATTAAATGTCCATCTACTTGAGTTAAATAATTAGAGATTTATTTCTTATTGACAAGTAATTGACCAGCCATTAAGTAAATTGTTTTATTTTCATCTAAGAATTTATCTTTATTAGTACCAAATGTTTTAACAACTTCATCAATGGTATCGCCTTCTGCCGTTATATAATAAGAATAACCATTTTTCGGAATTAATATTTGTTGATTAGGATAAATATAATCATCCATGTTAAGACCATTCATACTAGCAAGAAGTTCCGGATTAATATTATATTTTCTCGCAATAGCGTACAAACTATCCCCTTTTTCAACGACATAATAATTAAAATAATCTTTACTTTCAACGGGAACTATAATTTCCATATCGGCTCTTAAATTATCTAAAAAATATAAATTATTAATATCTTGTAATACTCTTACAGATGTATTAAACTTTTTAGCCACATCACTTAAGCTTTCGCCATCTTGTAATTTATAACTTTCAAACATCTTTTCCACCTCTAATATAAGGTATGTTAAAAATTATTTTTTGTTATTTTATAATAAAAATCATATTGGTATTATTAAAGTTCCATTCAAAATTACTAAGTAGTAATACTTCACCTTCTAAATCATTATAAGAATATAAATTTTCATTTTTTAAATAGTAGACTATTTCATTAGTATTTTTTATAATTTTACTAACATTTTCACTTATTTTAATTTTGGTATCATTAATTATTTTATATAGGTTACCATCTTCTAGACTATATTTTATAACTTCGTTATTTTCTAAAAAATTTAATTTTTGATTAATAATGCTTTGATAAGTAACTTTAACTAATTTATTATTCTTTACAACTTGGAAGTCGGTTTCTATAATTGTTTCCTTCTTTAAATTAATAACATATTCTTTTTCTTCTTTTTTATCTAGTAAATAGATTTTATTTTTAAATTCTCCTAGAAATTCACTATTAAAGGATATATCTTCTTCACTAGTTATTTCTTTTACTTTACCCGTTAGTTTATCTATCACAAATAACTTTTTAAAATAGTAATTATCGTTATAATCAGGTACCACTAAAATATCACTATTTTCATAATATAAATCTAAATTATAAACATCATTTTTAAATAAACTAATTGCTTTTGACTTATTATTTAATAAATCAAACCCACGATAGTTATAAATTAAAAACTCATGATTATTTAAATTATGAATAGTAGTTTTATTATATTCTGTACTTTTATCTTTGATATTAAGATATTTATATAAAGAATTATCATTTACTAGATTATAGCTAAGCATATCGGTTCCATCACTACATAATGGGGCCAATTTTAATTTATCACTTTCTGGTTTTAAACAAGTAATTCCATCTTTATCAAGAGTTTTTATATTAGTGATTAACTCATGTTGATGATTATATTTGGCCTTAATTTGAAATGGATATCGAGTATTTTTACCCGTAACTAAAAAAGTATAATAAGAAGTATTTTTATCATATTTTTCTACTACTTTAAAACGATTAATATTATAACTTACCTCATAACTATAAGCTTTAAATCGTAAATAAAGAAAAATTGCAAATCCTAAAGAAAGAATCGCAATAAAAAGGATTAACTTAATTTTCTTTTTGTTCATGATAATACTTCTTTTTAGCCTCCATCATATAATTTGAGATAACTGTTTCTATTTCATCTAAAGAACTCTTTGGTAAATTTGTTAAAATAATTTTTTCTTTAACTGTATCAATCGTAATTTTTCCCCATAATAGTCCTTTATATATTTGCATATCATTATATAAATCCGGAGTAATTGAACTTAAGAAACTACCCCATAGTAATCTTTTATGACCTAAAATAATTCTTTTACTTGTTACTGCCACGGCATAAGTATTAAATATATCAGAAAAAGTTTCATTCTTTTGGGCACAAAAAGCATAAATAACATCTTCATCATTATCGATATAATCTTCGACAACTTTAATATGTTTTTTGGTTCGCCATACAATACCACCATGATATTTCTTTTTAAATTCCATTACTTTTTCATAAACACTACCCATAATCATTCACCACCTATATTGTATAATGTTTTTTATAATTTAGCAAATTATTTCCACAATTTAAAAAAGTATAATTTTTTACATTATACTTTATCTTCCCTTTTGATTTTGTACTTCTTCAGATGCTTGTATATTAGAAACTTGTTGTGGTCTATAATTTTCTGGTTTTTCTAAATTTACTTTTTCCCCTAATTTGGTACTTCCCAATCCTGCAAAAACATTTTCTAATTCTTCTGCAGTAACTTCATCATCTTCAGTAGGTTTATTAAACTCACTAACTGCATCGGGATGAGCTCCGCCTAAAATCTTTTCCCCAGCTTTTTCATTAAATTCATTAGTCATATATCTTGTCTCCTTATTATAATTATAATTTAAAATATCTATTTAAGCAAAAATATTTTATATAAATTTGTCAAAATAATGTCAATAACTTATAAATTCAAAATAATTGAACATACTTAATTTAGGTGAATTGAAATGGAAATTGTTATTAGAGCGATAGTTATGTTTGCAATATTATTCTTAATTGTTAAAATATTAGGGAAAAAACAAATAAAAAATTTAACATTATATGATTATGTTTTAAGTATTACGATTGGATCAATTACGGCCGATTCTATCATAAGTTTAGATACGCCTTTAACAGATGGTATCATTGCTTTAGCGGTTTTTGGCCTAATTGGATACTTTTTTTCAGTTTTATCTTATCATAGTCATACTGCTGAAGAAATTATGGATGGTGAACCTTTAGTTTTATTTGAAAATAATAATTTTAATTATGCTAATTTAGAAACTGCAAAGTTAAGTGTGGCTAAAGTATTAGAAAATTGTCGTTTAAAAGGGTGCTTTGATATAAATGAACTAGATTGTGCGGTTCTAGAACCTTCCGGAGATATATCAGTCCTTTTAAAAGGAAATAGTCAACCATTAACCAGTAATGATTTAAAAAATAATATTCAAAAAAATAGTAAAAAACAAACTTTAAATCATTTAATAATTGTTGATGGTAGTGTTAATAATGAAGAATTAAAAAAAGCCAAGAAAACTAAAAGTTGGTTAACAAATTATTTAAAGGAAAAAAGAAAAAAATTAGAAAATATTGCTCTTTTATCCATTGATAAAAATAATAAAATTACGATGTTATTAAAGAATTAGGTTACTTAGGTAATCTTTTTTATTTGCTAAATTCATGTTCAAAATATGATTTTACATACTTTCCTTTATCCATAACAATTAGATAATCACAATCAGTTATATCAGCATTAGATTCTATATCTAATTTAATTATTTTGTTATTAAAAAATTCAATTTCTAAATATTTTTTCATTAAATACGGTCTTTCATGATGCGTATTATAAACTATTGCATTATGATACAAACATATTTGCCTTACTTTTTCATCCATAATTTTTCCGTTCATAATTTTTCCTCTCACGAGAGTATTATAACACCGGATTTTTCGTTTACTACACCAATAGCCATATAAAAATTAAAAATCCAAGCAAAATGATTAAAAATTAACCAATGAATAATGATAAATATAAAGAAGAAATAAAATAATTTATCTTACAATTATTAAATTAAACTTACTAAAGTAGAATAACAATATTCAAAATTCGATAAATTTATGATATATTAAAATAAAGGAGGTAAAGTATATTAATGAACGATAGAAAGAAAGAAGCAAAATTAGATTTGAGTGACAATAATAAAAAGTTAATGATAATTCTAAATTCTCTTACTACAATATTTGGTATTATAGCATTTATACTTCTTTTTAATGGTGGCGTCAAGTTTGAAAATCCTATAATATGGATTATATGCTTACTAGTGTTATCTTCAATTTCAGCTTTGATAACAATTATTACAAAATTTAAATAATTAAAAACGACTTTTTGATAGTCGCTTTTTTATACCTAACTACAAATAGTCTAAAATTAACATCAATTTGGTGGAGTAGGTGGGATTTGAACCCACGTCCAATATAATCTATAAAACAATATCTACAAGTTTAGTTGGAATTTATTTTATTATATAGACAACTCCAACACATTTTCTATATAACAAGATTAATTAAATTATTCATTATTTTACATTAATCAAATAAAATAATATATCTTATATAAATTAACCTTATAAAAGCCCTATAAGAAAGACTTAGATAAAGTACTCCACGCTATCCTAAGCGTATACTGGAGCAAAACTATAATTAGTTTCGTTATTTATTTTTTTGTGCATTTAAGGTATGCCTACCACTTGCAATCATTTCTAGTTTTTACATGTCGAAACCAAACTACCCCATATGTGTCTTAATTATAACACATTTTTCTTATAAAGTAAATTTAATGTTGATAACTTTTGAGTTTTCCACATTAACAAATATTAGTATTTGATGAAGCATTTAAATCTAAGTCCGCAAATTCACCTTTTAAATATAATGGATAAGCTGCCGCTCCAATCATGGCAGCGTTATCGGTACAATAAATAAATTCTGGTAAAGCTAATTCGGCATTGTATTTATCACAAACTTCTTGAACTTTGCCTCTTAAATATTTATTAGCAGATACTCCACCCGCAATTATAACATTTTTAATATCGGTATTTTTTAAAGCTAATTCTAATTTTCTCGTTAATTCTTCCACTGCAGTGGTTTGAAAAGAACAGGCTAAATCAGCCTTATTTATTTCATTACCTCTTTGGCGTTCATTATTAACTAAATTTATGACACTACTTTTAAGGCCACTATAACTAAAGTTATAAGTATCATCATTAACTGGTTTTGGAAGTTTATAAGAATTAGTTCCTTCTCTCGCTAGTTTTTCAATATTTGGTCCACCAGGATAAGGAAGGCCAATAACTCTTGCTACTTTATCAAAAGCTTCCCCTATCGCATCATCTTGAGTTTCGCCAAGCATTTCAAATTCATAATCACCAGTCATTTTAATAAGTTCAGTATGTCCGCCACTAATAATTAAGGCTAAACAAGGAAAATGTAGTTTATTATCAATTTTATTAGCATAGATATGACCAACTAAATGATTAACTTTAATTAATGGCTTATTATAAATATAAGATAATACTTTGGCAAATTCAACACCTACTAACAAAGAGCCAAGTAAGCCTGGCGCATAAGTAACTGCAATCGCATCCATATCACTTACCTTCATATTAGCTTTATTTAAAGTATCTTCTAAAACCATCGTAATATTTTCCGTATGCATTCTGGAAGCAATTTCCGGAACTACTCCTCCAAAGTTAGCATGGACATCCATTTGGGTTAATATAGTTAAAGCGACAACTTCATTACCATTCTTAACAATAGCAATACTAGTTTCATCACATGAAGTTTCCACACTTAAAATATAAACATCTTTCATTAAACCACCCTCTTAATAACAAAAGCATCTTCACTATTATAATACTTTTTGCGCGTATTAATAACAAAAAATGCAAATTTTTTATATAAATTTATTGCTGGTTCATTATTAGTATTAACTTCTAATATGATTTCTTCATCCTTTTTGGAATAATTATCTAAAAAGAAAGTTAATAATTTACTAGCAATACCTTTTTTTCTATAGTTTTCATTAACATATAAAGCTTCAATTTCATAAAAATCAAGATTTTTTCTAATAAGTAAAAAAGCTTCAATATTGCTTTCTTCATAAACTAAAACTATATAATTAGAATTATTAATATAATTATTTAATTCATAAGTTTTAAGAAAATTAGGAATAAGCTCAATTCCTAATTTATTTAATTCATTTATATCTTTATATTCAGCTTCGCGAATCATTTTTCCACATCTAATTTTTTAACATATAAGGGATTTACTTCATGCGGATTTTGAGTATCTTTAGTTAAAGCATAGTTAATTATCTTTAAATAGTCTAAGGCAACATCTGTTATGACATTATATTTTTCAGAATATTCTTGAAAAGCATTATTAGATAAATATTCATAATCCCCCACTAAATGCATATCTTCATCAAATATCCCAACATAATAACCATTACCATCTGAGAAAGCTACAATGCGATTTTCATCTTCAATACATATTGCCATACATTCTAAACTAGTTAAAGAACGAATAGGTATTTCTAAAGAATGAGCAAAAGTTTTCGCAATCGTTACCCCTAAACGAACACCAGTAAATGATCCCGGACCATTTACAACAATTATTGAATCAGGTTTTTCCTTACTTAAAACTTTTTTAACTGTGGGCATAATTAATTTGCTATTTTCTTTTTGTTCCGTTAATTTCTTTTGTCTTATAATTTTGCCATCTTGTTCTAATATAATTACCACATCATTTAGATGGGTATCAATAAATAAATTCATAAATTCCTCCTATAGAATTGAATCACATAATTCTTCATAAGCACTACCATAAGGTTTAAATACTAGTACTCTTGTATTTTCATCAACTATCTTAAATTTAATTTCT
>CANPYA010000043.1 GCA_947587565.1 uncultured Bacilli bacterium
AAAACAAGATGTAAAACCTAAAATAATAATTAGGTTTTCTTTTATTTTTGTAGTATAATTAATTTGTAGGTGAATTAATATGCTTGTAAGTAATAAATGGCAAGATTATAAAATAATAAAAACTAGTAAAGGAATGAAATTAGAAAGTTGGAAAGATATCTTACTTTTAAGACCTGATCCTGTTATAACTTGGGATATGGGCGATTTTCAAGAGTATCCCATTAATGCTGTTTATTACCGGAGTAATACTGGTGGCGGACATTGGGAAAATAAAAAGAATACGCCTTTAAATTGGGTAGTTAATTATCAAGATTTAAAATTTTTAATAAAAGAAATGGGTTTTAAACATACAGGATTATTTCCAGAGCAAGCCATTAATTGGGATTTTGCAAGAGAAAAAATAAGAGCCAGAAAAAATAGTGGTCGAGATGTTAAAGTTTTAAATTTATTTGCTTATACTGGGGCTGCTACAGTAGCTTGTTTAAGTGCGGATGCTTCTGTTACCCATGTTGATTCTTCTAAAGGAATGACAGATTGGGCCAAAGAAAATGTTAAGTTAAATCATTTAGAAGATAAACCTGTCCGTTATTTAATTGATGATGTCGTTAAATTTGTGAAAAGAGAAATAAGAAGAGGGAATAAATATGATGCCATCATTATGGATCCACCTAGTTATGGAAGAGGTTCTAATGGGGAAGTTTGGTCTTTAGAAGATAATTTAGAAGAATTAATTAAATTATGTCAAGAAATATTAAATGATGATTTTATCTTTTTTCTAGTTAATACTTATTCAACTAATTTACCATCTGTTTCTTTAGAAAATATTTTAAAATTAAATTTTCCAAATAAGAAAGTCTTAGTAGATGATTTATGTTTACCAATCGAAAATTCTAATTTATATTTACCTTGTGGTATAACAGGAAGAGTAGAAAATGACTAATTTAAATATTTTATATGAGGATAATCATTTAATTGTGGTTATTAAACCTTGTAATGTTTTATGTCAAAGTGATTATACTAAAGATTTAGATTTATTAACAATGGTTAAAAATTATATCAAAGAAAAATATCATAAACCGGGGAATGTTTATGTTGGTTTAGTTCATCGTTTAGATCGGCCGGTCGGAGGAATTATGGTGTTTGCGAAAACTAGTAAGGCCGCAAGTAGGTTATCGAAGATGATTCAAAATCATGAAATGCAAAAAGAATATTTATTAGTGTGTCATGGAAACATAAATGATTCTGGTGTCATGGAAGACTATATTTTAAAAGAAGATGAAAAAAGTATAATAACCATTAAAGAAAAGGGTAAGTATGCTAAATTAGAATATACAACTTTAAAAAGAAAGAATGATTTAAATTTAGTAAAAGTTAATTTAATAACCGGTCGCCATCATCAAATTAGATTACAATTTGCATCCCGTAAATGTCCTTTATATGGTGATCAATTATATGGCATACAAGATAAAAAACAAATTGCTCTTTTTGCTTATCATTTAAAATTTAAGCATCCCGTTAAGGATGAAGTAATGGATTTTGAATATATGCCAAAGGGTGGAATATGGAGTGAGTTTGATGATTAAACATGAGTTATTAGTACCGGTAGGTAATTGGCCTTCTTTAGAAGCGGCGATTCATAATGGTGCTGATGCCGTTTATTTAGGTGGTAAAAAATTTGGGGCTCGCGCTTTTGCGGATAATTTTTCGCTTGAAGATTTAGAAAAAGCCACGAAGTTATGTCATCTTTATGGGGTTAAAATTTATGTTACCGTTAATACTTTAATTTATGAAAACGAAATTGCAGAAGTTTTAGAATATATTAAAAGTTTACATCAAATGGGTGTCGATGCTTTAATAATGCAAGATGTTGGCCTTATTAATTTAGTTCATCAAACTTTACCTAATTTAGAAATACACGCTTCAACCCAAATGCATAATCATTCTTCAGAATCTTTAGAATTTTTAAAATCTTTAGGGGTCAAACGCGTTGTTTTTGCAAGAGAACTTTCTTTAGATTATATTAATAATATCGATACAGAGTTAGAAAAAGAAGTCTTTATTCATGGTTCATTATGTATTTCTTACAGTGGTCAATGTTTATTTTCTTCCCAAATTTTAGGAAGAAGTGGTAATCGAGGTGAATGTGCTGGGATGTGCAGATTACCTTATAAATTATATGAAGAAGATAAGGTTATACCTACTAATGGGGATTATTTATTAAGCCCGAAAGATTTATGTTCTATAGATGATTTTGCTAAACTTATGCAAAGTGACATTAAATGTTTTAAAATTGAAGGAAGAATGAAAAGTGCCGAGTATGTAGCAGTCGTAACCCGAATTTATCATAAATTAATTTTAGATTATGAAAATAATAAACCTCTTCAAGTAGATCCCGAAGATTTTAATTTGTTAAAAGCCATTTTTAATCGGGAATATACTAAAGGATACTTAAATAACGAGAAAGATATAATGAATATCAGTGCACCCAACCATCAAGGCATTAAAATTGGTGAAGTTATTAAAGTAACTCCGAAAAAAATTGCCATTAAGTTAAGTCATAATTTAAAGCAATTTGAAGGCATTCGTTTTCTAAATCATGATATAGGTATTAATGTTAATTTTATTTATGATGAAAATAATAAGTTAATAAATGAAGGTGTTAAAGGTAAGACTATTTATTTAGATAATTTTATTAATTTGGATAGTTTAGATACCGTTATGCTTACCAAACCAAAAGTAGATATTTATCCCGATGGTTATAAAAAAATACCTGTTTCTTTATCTCTTAAAGCAAAGATTAATGAACCATTAGAAATCCAAATTACAGATGGCGAAAATAATTATACTTTAAAAAGTACCGAGATAGTTCAAAAGTCTTTAAATGCCCCAATAAGCGCAGAAAGAATAAAAGAAGTTTTATCCCAAGTTGGTGATTTACCTTTTCAAGTAGAAAATATCAATATTGTTATGGATAAAGAAATATTTATTTCGATTGGGTCTTTAAAAAATTTAAGAAGAAGTGCTTTGGAAAAGTTAAAAGATGAACGCGAAAACAAAAAAGTTCCTTATATGGAGAAAGAATTTAAGAAAGAAAAGATAGATAAGAAATTACAAAATGGTATAAGTGTTTTAGTAAGAAAGAAAGAACAATTACAAGCCTGTCGGGATTTAAAAATTAAAAATATTATTGTGCAAAATCCAAAGTTATGGGAAGAAGATTTAACTTATAAAATACCAAGAGATAATTTAGTTCATAATTATACTTATCAAAATTTATTAGTAACTGATTATGCTAGTTTATTTAAATATCTTAATTCTAGAAGTGATTATTATTTAAATGTAACAAATCATTATACTTTAGATTATCTAAATAAGTATGCGAATGTAATTGCTTTATCACCAGAAAACACTTTAGAAAATATATCTAATATAATGCAAAATTATCATAATAATATCAATGTCGAGGTTTTAGTTTATGGCCGGCTAGAATTAATGCTAATGAAATATTGTCCTCTAAATTATTTAGTAAATAAAGATAGTATTTGTCATGTTTGTCAAAATAATAAACAATATTATTTACAAGATCGTAATGGAGCCTTCTACCCAGTAGAGAATAATCCTTTAACTCATAGTACAACAATATTAAATACTCATATAACTGATTTAAGAGGAAATATTTCTAATTTAAAAGATATGGGAGTAAACAATTTTCGCATTGAATTATTTGATGAATCATATGAAAAAACCAAAGAAATTATTGAAGGAGTAAAAAAATATGTCGAATGAAATTATAGAAAATTTAGCCAGTAAACTTAATATAAGTGTTAAAAGCATTAATGCAACATTAAAATTACTTAGTGAAGGAAATACTATTCCGTTTATTGCAAGATACCGTAAAGAAGCCACAGGTAATTTAGATGAAACCATGATTAGGACTATTGAAACTGAATACACTTATAGTGTGAATTTACAAAAAAGAAAAGAAGAAATTCAAAGATTAATTGATGAAAAAGGTTTATTAACTGATGAGTTAGTTAGTAAGATTAATGCCGCCACTAAACTAGTGGAATTAGAAGATATCTATCGTCCTTTTAAAGAGAAAAAGAAAACTAAAGCTACCGAAGCAATTAAAAACGGATTAGAACCACTTGCTAAAATGTTAATGAGTTTTAAAATTGAAGGTAGTTTAAATAATTTAGCTACTAAATATTTGAATGAAAATGTTAAAACTGTAGAAAATGCCTTAATAGGAGCCCAATATATTATTGCCGAGTGGATTAGTGATAATGCTTCATTTAGAAAACAAATTCGTTATTTAACTTATATGAATGGTGTTTTAACTAGTAAATTAAAAAAAGGAGCTACTGATGAAAATAAAGTTTATGAAATGTATTATGATTTTAAAGAGAATGTTAAAAATGCCAAAATGTACCGTGTTTTAGCGGTCAATCGTGGGGAAAATGAAGGTGTACTTAATGTTGGGATTACTTTAGATGAAAATATTATTTTAGATTATTTAAAAGAAAAAGTTATTAAGAATTATCAAAATCCAGAATTGGTAACATTAGTTACGAATGCCATTAAAGATAGTTATAAAAGATTAATTGCTCCTTCCATTGAAAGAGAAATAAGAAGTGAACTTAAAGATAAAGCCGAAGATGTAGCGATTGTAAATTTTAGTGATAATTTAGAAAAATTACTTATGCAACCACCAATTAAAGAAAAGAATGTTTTAGGTTTTGATCCCGCATACCGAACCGGTTGTAAACTAGCGGTATTAGATAAAACGGGTAAGCCTTTAAAAATTGCGGTGATTTATCCTCATGAGCCAAAATGTGAATATGAAAAAAGTAAAGAAACAGTTTTAAAGTTAATTGATGACTATAATATTGATATAATTGCTATAGGTAATGGAACAGCTTCCAGAGAATCTGAATCTTTTGTGGCCGATGTTATTAAAGATGCCAAAAGAAAAGTAGAATATATTATTGTGAGTGAAGCAGGAGCATCGGTATATTCGGCTAGTAAACTCGCTATCAGTGAATTTCCTGATTTGCATGTCGAAGAAAGAAGTGCGATATCTATTGGGAGAAGACTTCAAGATCCTTTATCGGAACTTGTGAAAATTGATCCAGAAAGTATTGGAGTTGGTTTATATCAACATGATGTTACCGAGAAAAAATTAAAAGAAAGTTTAAACTTTACAACCGAAAAAATTGTTAACCAAGTGGGAGTTAATTTAAATACAGCTTCTCCGGCTATTTTAAAATATATATCTGGTTTAACAAAATCAGCAATCGATAAAATAATTAATTTTCGGGAAAGTAAAGGCTTATTTAAAACTAGAGAAGAACTTTTAGATAAGAAAATTTTAAATGCTAAAACTTATGAACAAGCGGTTGGCTTCTTAAGAGTTTTAAATGGTGACAATGTTTTAGATACAACAAGTATTCACCCCGAAAGTTATGCTACAACTTTAAAATTATTAGATTACTTAAATTTAGATATATCACTTATTGGTAAAGAAGAGTTAAAAGAAAAACTAGATAAAATTAATAAAGTTGAAATCCAAAATAAATTAAATATAGATAAATATACTTTAGATGATATTATTATGTCATTAGAAAAACCTAATCGTGACCCAAGAGATATGTTACCTAAACCGCTTTTAAAGAAAGATGTCTTACATTTAGAAGATTTAAAAGTAGGAATGAAATTACAAGGTACTGTGCGTAATGTTGTCGATTTTGGAGCATTCGTTGATATTGGTATTAAAAATGATGGTTTGATTCATATTTCTAAAATGGCAGATCATTATATCAAACATCCAAGTGAAGTCTTAAGTGTTGGTGATATCATTAATGTTTATGTTGATGATATTAATTTAGAAAAGCAAAAAGTATCTTTAAGTATGAAAGAAGTTAAAAATTAGTAATCTATTAAATTAGTAATCTATTGGTTACTAATTTTATTTTGCTTTTTTCCCTTGATAAGTATCTCTTCTAACCATTTCTTTATCAATATCATTTAAAACACAGAATTTTTTTAATAACCATTCGGGTACAATTAAAGTTTCTTTTATCGGGTCACCGGTAATTCTTTCAATGACTATTCTTTCATCTAATATTTCCAATTCTTTAATAACAATATCAATATATTCCTCTTTAGTTAGAATTGGAAATTTTTCTTTGGCATAAATTTCGGCTAGTTCGGTATTTTTCGAAATATATAACATATGAATTTTTACCCCATCTACTTGTAAATCATTTAAAAGTTTAACGGTATTTAACATATCTTCTTCAGTTTCATAAGGAAGGCCATTGATAATATGTGCCACCACAAAAATATGTCTTTTCTTAAGTTCTTTCACAGCTTTAATAAAACATTCGATATTGTGTCCTCTTTTAATAAATTCTAAAGTCTTATCATTACTACTTTGAAGTCCTAATTCAATTGTTAAAAAAGTTTTTTTATTTAATTCTTCTAAATAATCTAATACTTCTTTACTTAAAACATCTGGTCTAGTCGCAATCGCCAGTCCCACAACTTTCGGGTAATCCAATAAACTTTCATATAACTTTTTTAAAGTATCTAAAGGAGCATAAGTATTAGTTCCGGCTTGAAAATAAGGAATATAAAAACTATTGGGCCATTTCTTCTCTAGAACTTGAATATTATTTATAAATTGTTCTTTAATATCCTCATTACTATTAATAATATTCGCTTTACTATAATCTTCACAATATATACAACCATTCCCATTTTCTTTATTTGGGCAACTCATGTGGGCATCAATTGGTACTTTAAAAACCTTATTGTTAAACTTCATCCGGTAAAAATAATTTAAGGTATGATATCTTTTATTATCTAAAGTATATTTAAACATAAATGCACTTCCAAATCTAAAAATAATATACAAAATAAATAAATATTATGCAAGTCTAAAAAATTGTGTTAAAATAAAAATTAGGGTGAATGCTTATGCTAGTTTATGGAAGAAATGTTTTGAAAGAATTAGATAAAAATAAAATCAGAAAAATATTCATCAGTAGTAATGAAATTATTCCTTATTTAAAACAAGAACATTTAAAATATGAATTAGTACCTAAAAGTAGATTAGATAAAATGGTGAGTGGTAATCATCAAGGAGTTGTTATTGAAATATATGATTATGAATATTATACCCTTAATGATTTAGAAGGCGATATGGTAGTTATTTTAGACCATTTAGAAGATCCCCATAATTTTGGGGCCATTATAAGAACTTGTGAATGTGCCGGGATTAAATCAATTATTATTCCCAGTAACCGGAGTGTCCAAGTAAATGATACGGTGGTTAAAGTAAGTGTGGGTGCTATTGAACATGTCAAAATTATTATGGTAAGTAATATTACCAATGCGATTAATAAATTAAAAGATATGGGGTATTTTATATATGCGGCCGATATGAATGGGGTTGATTACCGGAGCGTGGATTACAATACTAAAAAGGCGTTAGTAATCGGTAATGAAGGTGAAGGTATTAGCAAAATTGTTAAAGATAATAGTGACATCTTAGTAAAAATTCCAATGAAAGGAAAAATTAATAGTTTAAATGCTAGTGCTTCAGCAGCAATATTAATTTATGGTATGTTAAGAAATGACTAAAGAAGAATTAGAAAAAACTAATGATTATGAATTATTAATGTTATATCGGGAAGATGATGAGCAAGCGAAAAACTTACTTTATTATAAGTATAAATTTATTATTGATATCTTAATTCATAAATATCGTCCCGGACTAGTTAGTTTAAATATTGATTATCAAGAAATATATAGTGAATGTTCTGTTGGTTTTAGTGATGCCTTAAAAAATTATCACGATAATAAAGAAGCAAGTTTGCCAACCTTTATAACTTTGTGTGTGGAAAGAAAATTAAAAGGTATTTTAAGAAAATATAATCGGGATAAATATAAAGAAATAAATGATACATACTCCCTAGATTTTGCTTATAGAGAAAGTGATAATAATTTAATTGATACGATAAGTGATGAATGTGAGCATGATCCCTTTAAAAATAGTATTGATGCCGAAAATTATACGGATTTATTAAATGCGATTAAAGAAAATTTAACCAAAAGAGAATATGATGTTTTTATTTTAATGGAAAATGATTTGAATTATCTAGAGATTGCTAAAATTTTAAATAAAACACCCAAACAAATTGATAATGCGATGCAACGGATTAAAACCAAGGTCAGAAATATTTTAGAGGAAATAAAAGTAAATAGTTAATTAAATTAGGTGGTATGATGGAATTACAAGTAGTTAAAGGGATAGGACAAGATTATGCTAAAAAGTTAAGTGCTTTAAATATCTATAATGTTAATGATTTATTGGAGTATTACCCGTATCGGTATAACTTTATTAATATTACTCCAATTGCGAATATTAATGAAACAGATAGTTGGATGATTAAGGCCCAAGTTATTGATAGTCCAAGAGTGCAATATATCAAAAGAAATTTTAATCGGTTAAATTTTAAAGCTTTAAGTGATAATGTTATTTTAAATGTAACAATATTTAATCGAGCTTTTTTAAAACAAAATTTAACTTTAAATAAAGAAATTGTTTTAGTGGGTAAATATAATAAATTAAAAAATAGTTTTATTGCTAGTGATATTAAATTTAATATTGAAGATAAAAAAATTGAACCAGTTTATCATTTAGGTAATGGAATAAAGAATAGTTATTTAAGTAAAGTAATTAGTGAAGCGGTTAAAAATGCTAATGTATTTGATAAGATACCAGAATATTTAGTAGATAAGTATCATTTTTTAGACAAGAATACCGCGATTAAATTAATTCATAATCCTTTAGAGATAAATGATATTAAGCGGGCTTCTTTAAGACTTAAATATGAAGAATTATTTGACTTTATGTTTAAAATAAATTATTTAAAAAAATTAAATAATAAAGCGAAAGGGATTAAACGAGATGAATTTAAAGATGCTAAAGATAATTTTATGGCATCTCTTCCTTTTACTTTAACCAAAGATCAATTAACGGGTGTTGATGATATCTATAAAGATTTAACTAGTGAATTTAGAATGAATCGGCTTCTTCTAGGAGATGTCGGAAGTGGTAAAACTATTGTAGCAACTTTTGCGATTTATTTAAACTTTTTAAGTGGTTATCAAAGTGCTTTAATGGCACCGACTGAAATTTTAGCGGAACAACATTATAAAAGTTTAAAAAATATTTTAGATAAATTTAATATTAAAGTTGGTTTATTAACAGGCAGTTTAAAAGTTAAAGAAAAAAAAGAAATTTATGAAAAATTAGAAAATGGGGAAATTGATTTAATTATTGGAACCCATGCTTTAATAAGTGAGGGCGTGAAGTTTCAAAAATTAGGTTTAGTTGTTACGGATGAACAACATCGTTTTGGAGTCGGTCAAAGAAATACTTTAAGAGATAAAGGAATAACTCCGGATGTTTTATATTTATCCGCTACTCCGATTCCGAGAACTTATGCTCTGACTATCTATGGCGATTTAGATATTACTTTGATTAAAACTAAACCCCAAGGAAGATTAGAAATTAAAACGATTATTAAAAAAGATGAAGAAATAAAAGATGTGTTATATAAAATGCTTGAGGAACTTAAAAATGGCCATCAAATTTATGTTGTTTCGCCTTTAATTGAAAATAATGATGAATTAGATTTAAAAAGTGTTTTAGATTTAGAGAAAAAATTACAAATGGCTTTTAATAATCAAGTGGAAATGGCTATATTACATGGTAAATTAAAACAAAATGAAAAAGATAAGATAATGCAAAAATTTAAAGAGGGCGAGATCAAAATATTAATTTCCACTACAGTTATTGAAGTCGGTATTGATGTTGCAAATGCTACTATGATGGTCATATTTAATGCCGAAAGATTTGGGCTTGCAACTATACATCAATTAAGAGGCCGTGTTGGTCGGAGTGATTTACAAAGTTATTGCTATTTAGTAAGTAATAAAGATACCGAAAGATTAAAGGTTTTAGAAGAAAGTAATGATGGCTTCTATATAAGTGAAAGAGACTTTGAAATGCGGGGGCAAGGAGATTTATTTGGTAGTAAACAAAGTGGCGAAATGAGTTTCAAAATTGCGGATTTAAAAAATGATTATCAAATATTATTACAAGCGAAAGTTGATAGTTATAATTTTATTGAAAGTGAAGAATATAAAGCTAATGAATACTATAAAAATCTTGTCGAAAAAATAAATTTTATTAACTAATTAGACACTTTTTTGTTAAATTTAACTTTTATTAATTGACAAAGAAAAATTATTATAATATGATTATTATAGCATGATAGATGTCATGCTAATGATAACTCTTACGAATTCAAAGGTGAGAGTGAATCAACCAAAACCCCCTGAAG
>CANPYA010000044.1 GCA_947587565.1 uncultured Bacilli bacterium
CTTCTTAAAGGACCATCACAAGATAGTTCAATAGATGAACCTTGAGTAAATGAACCAGAGGCCATAATTATTTTATCATCATAACCCGGCATATCGGTTGGAACAGGAACAGCATTACTATCGATAGCAGCAGAGGCTTGAATACCTTCACAAAATTTAATTAATTTATCAGGACTACCAAAAATAATATTTTGAACAATATCACATCTTTTTGCATTATACTTTGGTTCAACTTCATAACCTAATTTTTCTAAAACTAAACTCATTAATATAGCGGTTTTTAAACTACTGGCCACTACACTTGGAGCATGATATAATCCCATTAATATTTCTCTATTCATACCTAAAGAAGGACCAACTTCCCTGCCTTCTCCCGGAACGGTTAATCTTTCTGAAGTTAAATCTACTAACTTCTTTTTACCCGCAATATAAGCTCCATTGGAAGCAATTCCGCCACCTAAGTTTTTAATTAGAGAACCTACAATAATATCGGCTCCTACTTCTAAAGGGGTTTTATCTTCGACAAATTCCGTATAACAATTATCTACCATAATAATTACATCTTTATCGACTCTTCTGATTTCTGAGATAACTTTTTGGATTTTTACAATATCAACACTTTTTCTCGTTGAATAGCCTTTACTTCTTTGAATTTCAATTAATTTAATCTTTTTATTTTTTAAAGTTTCTGTTATTTTAGCATAATCAAAATCATCATCTACTAAATCAATTTGTTCATAATTAATGTCAAAAGCTTTTAGGGAACTAGGATTTTCTTTAATGCCAATAACTTCGTGTAAGGTGTCATATGGAAGACCCGTAATACTTAACATGGTATCATTTGGCCGAAGTAAACCAAATAAGGCCACCGTTAAAGCATGGGTACCAGAAATAAATTGACTTCTTACTAAAGCCGATTCGGCTCCTAAAACGTTTGCAAATACTTTTTCTATTTTATCTCTTCCTATATCATTATAACCATAACCCGTTGAAGAAGAAAAATCACTTTCCCCCACATTTTCTTCTTTAAAGGCCTTTAATACTTTGGTCATATTTAAAAATGCTAAATCATCAATTTCTTTATAAATATCTGTTAATTCTTTTTCACAATTTAAAACTAAATCATAAATATCTTTTTTAATATTAAAATATTCTAGTTCACTTTTCAAAGTTATCACCTAATTTCACAATTTCGCCACTTATTATATCATCATTAATAATTATTTCAATTATTTTTAAAGCCACTTCTTCTTTTGTTAATAATTTATCTTGACCAATTCTTTTAAGTTCACTTTTTAAAAATTCTTGGTCCATTTTTCGAACACTTGCGGTATCGACATAATTTGGAGCCAAAGCACAAACCTTTAGCGAAGGTAGTCTTTGAGCCATAATTTTCGTTAAAGTTTCTACTCCCGCTTTAGATGAGGCATAATCTACTTCATAAACATTATAAGTTGTGGAAGCATCCGTTGAGGACATATTCACAATTACTCCCCTATCCATTATTAAAGAAGCATACTTATTAATTAAAAAAGTACCTCCTAAATTAACCTCTAAAACCTTCATAAATTCATCTTTGCTTTTATCATAAATATCATTGTCCATAGTTAAAGCGGCACAATTAACGACCACATCTAACTTTTCATGTTTATCTTTAATATAATCAAATAACTCTTTAACTTCTTTTTCGCGTGTTATATCACATTTATAAGTATCATATAACTCATCTATTTTATGATTATTAAAGGTTCCAATTACCGTCGCGCCATATTCATTTAAAATGCTAGCTAAAGAGCCACCAATATCTGATGATGCCCCCACAATTAAAACAACTAATCCTGCCAAATCCATTATCTCACCTTATTATCTTTATTAAATTTTAAAATATCTTTAAATTCTGTTTCACTAACTAAAGTATTATCAACCTTAAATTGTAAATTATCAAATCCGGCACTGTAATCTAAAGTAATATACCTATAATCATTAGGTAAATATAAACTTACCACATTTAAATCTCTATTAATAGCAATTTTTAAATTAGTACTTTCATCTTTAATATTAATAACAGCATAAGTACTTTCAAATATTAAATTACTATATTCATCTTTTACTTTATCAATATGTTTTAAGATAAAGATAATTGTTTCTAAATCGGTTAAATCATAAAAATGTTTATCTAAAGCTGCATCATGAATAGATAATTTAGCATAATATAATTTTTTAGAAATAATTTTAACTGGTATATTGTATTTTTCCGCTAAAGCATAAGCTTCACTTTTATCTAGTTCGGTATAGGGTTCAAATAAAATAACCCCTTTAAAAGTTGTTTTTTTAGCATCTAAAGTGATATCACTATAAATATTTTTATAAGTTTCTAAAATAAAGTCCCCATTATTTTTCACATTTTCTTTAACTAAATCTATTTCAATTTGTTCAGGAAATTTAAAAGCATTAACATAGGTTTTATGAAAAACTTTTGAACCTGTTGATGTTATTGATGATAAAAAATAATTAGGATATTCATTATCTTTGGTTGTAAGGGCATGCGTATCTTTACTACTTATAGCTAAAATATTTTCTGGGTTAATATCACACACTAAAGCATAATTAATTCTATTAAATGTTCCCATATGTTTACTCGTAATAAGGGATGCCGAAATTATTCCTTTTCTTGCCTTATCATAAGTTGCACTTTGTTTAGTTGGTGATGTTACAACAAATTTAAAATTATCCCCATTAGTAAACTCTTCAAAGTTAGTTATCTCTTGCATCCATACTTTACTAAAGAAAGGTTTTAAAGTCATATTAAGATTAACTAATTCTTGATAATTTTTAATTCCTTCTTTTTTTAAACTTAGTTCAATTCTCTTTATTTGAATAAATTCTTCTTTACTAAAAAGTCCTCGATATTCTTTTAATAAAGTATTAATGCTTAAAATTATTTCATTTAATATTTCTTCTTTGTTCATTTAATTCACTCATTTCTATTAACATTCTTGCATAACGATTATTTTGAATATATTTGGTAAATTCCATTAAAGACTTGGATATATTTAAACATAATTTATCGGGATTAAAATTAATACCCTTAATCCGAATTAAATCTAAGATATCGGCATCTCTTAAAATTTTTAACAGTAAAGAATAGTTAGCGCATGGTTCTAAATTATATTTGACAAATGGTAAATAATCATAAGGGGATTTATTATGACCAAAGACTAAGGCTTGAACTAAGTTTAAATTTTCTCTATTTTGATAAAATTCTTGTTTAATTAAAACATCCGGAACTAAAGAGGCACCGACAATATTATGATAATAATCATAGATATCATCAATTCGTCCAATATCATGTAAAAATGCGGCATCCGTTAAAATCTTTTTTAAATTATTATCTAAATTATAATACTCCGCTATAGTTAAAGATAAAAGGGCCACATTACAAAAATGAATTAAATTATGTTTATTAAACTCCGGAAAAACATATTTATCTATTAAAGATAAATTATGCGTTAAAAAAGATAATATATCTCTTTTATTAATATATTCTAAAACATCATTGACATCAAAGTTTTCCATACTTTTATCCATAACTTCGTCCTTCAATAACATTATAGAATATTTGATTTTTATAGTCAAATTTTAAACAAAATTTTATAAAGTAAATCACCACTAAAGATAAGGGTAATAATTGCTAAAACAGTTTTAAGATAATTTTTATTAAATTTTTCAATCATTTTTAATACTAAAGGATATAAAACATAGGTAACAAGGAGTCCTCCTATACCAAAACAAAAGGCACTTAAAAAACAGACATAACCATTAATATTTAAAAAGTAACCAGTATAATCCCAAAGACGCATTTTTAAAAATTTTAATAGAAAGTAACCAGATAATCCTTCTAAAGCCCCTGTTATAAAAAATGATAAGAAGAAAATTACTAATGGTTTATGATGAAATTTATATAAAAGAAGGACAAGTAAAGCCCCAAGACCATAAATAGGTAACCAAGGGCCTTTTAAAAAACCATGACTAAAGAATTTACCTTGGTATATAAAATTTAAAATTAATTCATAAAAATAACCAATGATACTAGAAATATAAAATATTAAACCAATTTTAATAACTAAATTATCCTTCATATTAATCACATTAATAGTATGAGTAAAAAATGGTAATTTAAATAACCAATAATTTCTAAATTAATAAAGTATTTTTAAAAGTAATTAGGAAATACTATAAATAGAAAGGTTGGATATAATGAATAAAGAGTATAAAAAAGCTCCCGATGTTTTAACAACTAAAGATTTAGACTATTTAAAAGATATTTTTGGGTGGCATCATACCGCTTATAAAGTAAGTATGGATGCTTTAGAATTTATTAATGATAAACAAGTTGCTAATATGTTTATGGAAGCTAGTAAAATCTTTTATGATCATATGAAAACAGTTATCAGTATTTTAAAGGAGGAAAGTAGTAATGAATAACAATAAAATAAGTAATCCTAAAAAAGAAGTACCTACTGGACTTGCTTTAAATGATCAAGATTATATGACTATTTTACTTTGCCATTTTAAAGAATTAGAGAAAAATTTAACTGTGGCTTTAACCGAAGCTTCTAATCAAAAATTATATAAAGAACTTAAAAAAATGTTTGATTCCATTGCAAATACCCAAAGGCTGGCTTATGAATTAATGTTTAATTATGGTTGGTATAGTTTAGAAAAAGCTAAAGATACTAAAATTAAAACATTAGAAAATGAATTACAAACGCAAATTGATAATTTAAATTAAGATGAAAAAACAAATAGAAATTCAAATCTATTTGTTTTTTAACTATATAAAACTTGACAATCTGTTTTAGAAGTATTGCCTGTACTTTCTATACAACTACTTACACTACTCCATCCCGACCAGGGGTTCCATCCATTTGGTTCACAGCCATTACTTGGAGTTTGACAACTAGCATATCCACATCCTTTACATTCACAGGAATATGCATCAGCACAATATCTACTATAAGTTGTACAATTCCAAAAAAAACTTGAACCTTGCATAGTACTGCAACTACGCTTTTCATAATAATTAGTATATGATGGATTTACTGTTGTTGGCCCTAAAACAGAATTTCCATTCGCAGCCCAATCAGAATATCTATAACATCCACAACAGCCTACATCCTTACAAGTTGCATAACCACAATCTGAATTTTGAGCATACTTATAAGTTCTACATGTTGCCGTTCTTTTAAAAGCTCTTTTTGTAACACCTACACTACAACTACTACTATTTCCAGCCAGATCTTTTACAGTATATGTTTGAATAAAACTTTCTGTTCTGAAGCCACTTCTGCTTGCTCTCATTTGTTTACTTTCTACAGGGCATCCACTTGTATAATCTTTACATTTTACAAGTACATTTAATCCTAAATTAATTATTCCCCCTTTTTTTTCTGTTCCACAAATTGGTGGAATTTTATCGACTTTATAAGAATTAGAACATATTACACCACTACTATTACCTGCTTTATCTATTACTTCTGCACATAACTTGCTTTCTTCTCCGTCTGCTAAAGATGCTGACTTATCACTTTTATTTTCTTCCTCTTCTGGTGTACATGTTTCTTCATTTGTTATACATGTCTTTATACTTTCAATGCCACTTTCATCATCATCGCTACCGGTTGCTACTATGACTATATTTTTTAACCAACCATTTTCTCCTGGAATTCTACTTTTTTCACTAAATGTTATTCCTGGATTATTACCATCTACTTGATAAGTTGTACCCATACATCCACTTGCTCCCGTTTGACCTAATAAATCAGTTCCTTGATAACATATTCTTTGATTTTCACTTTTAGTTGGGAATGATGCGACACCACTTTCCCCTTCTAAAGTTAGATTTGGTGGACAACTAGTTCCTTCTGTAATACAATATTTGATATTTTGCATCCCAATTCCAATTCCATCATCACCAGTTAAAATCATATCCATTTTTTTATACCAACTATTAGTATCACTATTTTTGGTGCCATTTGGTGTAGGGGTTACTGTTGGAGCAATAGTATCATAATTTATTTTGTCTTCCTTTTTAGGTGAAGGACTGCCGCCAAAATCTTTTGTATATGCATATACTTTTTTATCTTCATTTGTTTTATTATCAAAAATATAATCTACTTCAATATGGGTTGCTCCATTACTTTTAACCCATTTACCATCACAGGCTATTTTTGGCTTTTCTTCGGATTCCGTTAAACAATAATATTGAATATCATCATCTGTCCAATCTAATGTTGCTTTATTTCTTTCTAAATTAGTATATTTTTTACCATTATTCGTTTTTACTGGTGTTATACTAAATCCACTTATTTCTACTGGAGCGGGATCATATTTAAAATACAAATAACAATATGTTTCTTTCTTACTTTTAACTGTCGCTATTCTTTCTTCATTATCAAATGTAAGTAAACCTTCCATTTCCTTGCCAGTACTATCAACACAACTTGACATTTCAATATTTAAAATATAACCTTCTCCTGGCCAGGAATTCTCAAGATATTCATTATATGTACCTAGATGGTCTTTATCTTCTAACATAATAGCATAAGATTTATTACTTCTTATAACTTTACCTTCTTTTAAATTACTTAAATAACTTTGATAGGCAAAAAAGATACTAACTACCTCAATTAGCATTAAGCTTATTACTAAAGTTATCTTTAATTTATCTTTTTTCATATCCTTCACTAGTTTAATTATAACTTATTTAATTCTTTAAAACAATAAAAAAGAAGCATTTTTTGCTTCTTAATTACCTTTAACTTGATTCATTACTTCTTCGGCAAAGTTTTCATTTCTTTTTTCCATACCTTCACCAACTTCATAACGAACCATTTTTATTACTTCTCCACCATTGTCAGCTACATACTTACTAACTGATACATCACCATCTTTAATAAATGGTTGTTCAACTAAACAAATTTCTTTATAGAATTTTTTAATTCTACCTTCAACCATTTTTTCCGCAATATCGGCAGGTTTTCCTTCATTCATAGCTAGTTCTTTTTGAATTTTTCTTTCACTAGCTACAACATCTTCCGGAACACTTTCGATATTTAAATATAATGGTTTCATGGCAGCAGCTTGCATAGCTACTTCTCTAGCTATCTCACTACTTGCACCTTTTAAAACAGTTAAGGTGGCGATTCTTCCACCCATATGTAAGTAATCACCAAATACTTCATCAGTATTTTTATTAACTATTTCAAATCTTCTTAAAGATAACTTTTCGCCAATCTTAGCAACCATAGATATAATATAATCTTTAACTTTACCTTCTTCGGTTTCTACTTCATTTGCTTCATCTAAAGTTTTCGCATCACTTTTAAGTAAAGCATGACCAATTACATCAATCATATGGACAAATTCTTCATTTTTAGAAACAAAGTCTGTTTCGGAATTAACTTCTAAGATAACCGCTTTATCACCATCAATAAAGATATTAGCAAGACCTTCGGCGGCAATACGACTTTCTTTTTTAGCAGATTTAGCAATACCTTTTTCTCTTAAATAGTTCATAGCTTCATCCATGTTACCATTACATTCAGTTAAGGCTTTTTTACAGTCCATCATACCAGCACCAGAAGTTTCTCTTAATTCTTTTACCATACTTGCAGTAATTTCCATAAATTTCATCCTCCTTTTTATTATTTTAAATTAGCAATTAATTCATCTTTTTTCATAGAACTATAGCCTTTTAAACCTTGTTCTTTAGCCATAGCTTTTAATTCAGTTAAAGTCTTTGTAGTTAAATCAACTTTTTCTTTCTTTTCTTTTTTTACTTCTTCCTTTTTAGCTTCCGCTTTTTTAGGAGTTTCTTTTTTAGTTTCTTTAACTTCTTTTACTTCTACTTTTTCTTCTTTAACATTTTTATTTTCTTTATGTTTAATTTCTTTCTTTTCTTCTTTAGTATTTTCTACTACTTCTTCAGTATCATCTTTCTTAGCTTGGTCAAATTTATCAGATTTAATTAATTCTTCCATTCTAACTTCTTCATGGCTTTCACCCTTTTTGTCTTCTTCACTAATGTAATCAACTAATTCTAAGCCAGTTGCTTCACAAATAGCGTTATTTAAAACTCCAAGCATAACTTTAATACTTCTAACCGCATCATCATTACCTGGAATAACAAAGTCAACATCATCAGGATCGCCATTAGTATCCACAATACCAAAGACTGGAATATTTAACTTTCTGGCTTCTTTAACTGCATTGTATTCTTTCTTAGGATCAACAACAATTAACGCTTGAGGAAGTTTATCCATTTCTCTAATACCACATAAAATACGATTTAACTTATCATATTCTTTCTTAAGTCCAATAACTTCTTTTTTAGGAAGTAAATCAAACTTACCAGATATTTCCATCTCTTCAATTTCTTCTAATCTTTTAACTCTTCTTCTTATTGTTCTAAAGTTAGTAAGAGTTCCTCCTAACCATCTTTCAGTTACATAGAAAGATTTACTTCTAGTGGCTTCTTCAACACAAACATCTTGAGCTTGTTTTTTAGTTCCCACAAATAAGAACTTTCCACCATTTTCCGCAATTGTTTTGATTTCGTTATAAGCGACCTCTAACAATTCTTGGGTTTTTTGCAAGTCAATAATATATATATCTTCTCTTGCTGTAAAGATATACTCTTTCATTTTAGGATTCCATCTTTTTGTTTGATGTCCAAAATGAACTCCAGCTTCTAATAAATAACTCATAGAAACTACGGCCATATAAAATCACTCTTCCTTTCGTTTTTCTTCTTAGTTTCTAATACCTTTACCACTTAAATAATTTAAGCACTCGGCGTGGGCTAAAAACTAATGTCTATTTGACTATAAAGCCAAGTGTATTTTATCAAAAAAATATACTCATTACAAGTATATTTTTCATATTTTTAAATAAAACTAATAGATTTGATAAGTATCAGTTAATTTAGTCCCCATTCTTCTTCTCGTTAAGGATTTACCTAAAGCATAACTATGAGGAATGACATCTTCAAAATATTCTTTAGGACTTACCTTTAAAGTGTTTAGTATTCTTGCGCGATAATCAAGTTGAATAGACATTAATTCAAATTTACCACTTTGACTTATATTTGGGCGATTTACTACAGCATCAAGTTCTTCTAATACGGTTGTAACATCACCATGATTATTCATTAATTCAATAAAATAATTATATAATTCATCAATATAATCTTGTCTTTTATCACGATTAAATTCGGTTTGGTATAAATCAATATTAGTATTTTCCCTAGTATTCTTATTAGTAACTGCAATAATTGGTAATTCAATTCCTTCAATATTTTTAGTTGTAACTAATAAATTATAAGGATTTTCTCGAATAATAACATTATCATCATCTTTTAAAGTTTGTTTAATTAAACGAGCAACATTTTGGTAAGCATCAACTGATGTGGCTGGATTTTGTTCAACAACCCTTTCTTCTTCGGGAGTTAAAACCCCTAATTCTAAAACAGATTGTCTTAAATTCCATAAATCTTCATAAAAATTTACAATATTATTATTTATTTTTTCCATGTTTTTTCACTTCCTAAACCAGTATTTTAGTTTTTTATTCTCATTCTGTCAAGAATAAATTATTATTAGAATCCCAATATAACATTTCTTTGTCAAATAGTGTCAAAGTCAAGCATTTATGACTACTATATTTCTTAAAAAAACACTATAATTATAATAGAAGGAGCTAGATATTGGGGAAGTATTATTGTTTATCGCTTTTTAATAAGAATAAAAAGTTTAAATACAATAGCTCTTTTCATATTTGTCATCTATTTATAGGTGGCTTTTTAAATGCATTAAAAAAACTCTCAAGTGAGAGTCAATTACTAAATGGTGTCTCGTTGGAGATTTGAACTCCAGACCCTTCGATTAAAAGTCGAATGCTCTACCGACTGAGCTAACG
>CANPYA010000045.1 GCA_947587565.1 uncultured Bacilli bacterium
TCTTCAACATATATATCATACCATATCTTTTTATATTTTTGTATTGTTTTCATCACCTCAAATCTAATACACAGCAAAAATTTTAATAAGTTTAGCATGAACAACTAATTTTTTATCATGCCCATGACAAGTAGATAATGTTAATGTTTTATCATTTGTAGTAACATTTGTATTAAAATTACGATAACTACGATTTTTAACTAAATTTATAAATTCTTGATAAGCATTTTCATCTTTAAAATCAGTTATAATATAATCACTAGTGGTATTAATTGTATAAACACTATAAATTTGCCATAAAGTATTATATTTTTCTGAAGACATCTTTATAATGCGATTTTCTTCAACATTATACCATTCATCAGTTAATAATTTTTTTAAAGTTCCAAACATAGTTTTATCTTTTCTATTATGGGCATAAATAATTGTGTTATTTCCATAAGTGTTTTTATCATTTCGATAATCCATAAATAACCAACCAGCCGAATTTTTGCTTTTATCAAAAGAATGCTCTAAATAATAATCATTATCTGTAGTTTGGACAACTGGGTAATTAATATTGGTGCCACCGATTGATAACCAAGAGATAGTATCAGAATTAATTTTTTTTAGTTCAGTAAAATCAACATCAATTAAATTCATTTTAATATAATTCCAATATGGAGTATTAGGAAATTCTTCAGTTTCCACTATTTCACCAATATCTTCGTTTTGTTCAATAACTTCCGTATTATTTTCAATTTTTTTGATAAGTTGTTTAGTTTTTGGTACTTCAATAGAGTACATGATAATGTGATAACATGAAATTATAAAAATTCCCATAGCTAATAAAATTATTAAAATATAAATAAAACTATATTTTTTCTTTTTTGAATTATCTTGATTAGAATCATCTATTTGTTTGTTATTAATATTATTATCAAGATTATAATTTTCTTGCATTTTAATTATTTTATTAATTGTAAATTCGTTATCTAAAAAAATATCTATTTTATCTTTATCTTTTGCTGGCTCTTTTAATTTAGGTAGTTCAAAAGATGCTTTATCTTGTTTATTTTTATAAGAATGGGAATTATCACTTCTACTATTTGACCCCACTTTAATCACCATTATAATTATACAATATTTTAAAATGAATTTGTAGTTGTTTATTAATTTATAATTTGTTAAAATACAAGTAGTTAGTTTCTAAGAAAAGAGGAAATAATATGAAAAGTATTTATAAAATTTTAGAAAATAAAATAAGTGATGCTTTAAATAAATGCCATTATGAAGTAGATAATGTGGTTGTTAATGAAGGTAATTTAAAAGAACTCGGGGATTATCAATTTAATGGCATTATGCCTCTTGCTAAAGTTTATCATAAGAATCCTGTCGATATTGCTAATGATGTAGTAAATGTTTTAAAAGAAGATAAGTTTTTTAAAGATGTGAATGTTGCTGGTCCTGGTTTTATTAATTTAAAAATATGTGATGATGCCCTAATAGAATTTACTAATATAGATGATTATACTTATCCTAAAAAAGATAAATTAATCTTTTTAGATTATGGTGGAGCGAATGTAGCTAAAAGTCTACATGTTGGCCATTTAAGAAGTGTTAATATTGGGGAAGCTTTAAAAAGATTATGTGAATTTTTAGGTTATAAAACTATTTCAGATACCCATTTAGGTGATTGGGGTCGTCCTTTAGGGCTAGTAATATTAGAATTATCCAAAAGATATCCAGATTGGCCATTTTTTAAAGAAAATTATGATAATGAAGAATTTAAAGCACCAATAACAAATTCTTTACTAGAAGAAATATATCCTTATGCATCAGATAGAGCCAAAGAAGATGAAAATTATTTAAAAGAAGCTCAAGAAATGACAAAAAGATTACAAAATAAAGAAAAAGGAATTTATGCTTTATGGAAACAAATTATGGCCGTATCTAAAGAAGATATTAAAAAAAATTATGATCGTTTAAATGCCAGTTTTGATTTATATAAAGGGGAAATGGATGCTGAAGGAGTAGTGCCTGAACTACTAAACTATTTAGATAGATTAAATATTGTTTATGAAAGTGAAGGGGCCAAAGTTATTGATGTTTCTAAAGAAGATGATAAGTTAGAAATTCCTCCAATGTTACTAATTAAATCTGATGGGGGCATTCTTTATAGTACAACCGAACTTGCTACAATTTATGACCGAGTAAAAAATTATCATCCTGATGAAATATGGTATATTGCGGACAAAAGGCAAACACTTCATTTTACCCAAGTTTTTAGAGCCAGTGTAAAAGCCCATATTTCACCAAATACCAATTTAGTTTTTGCAGGTTTTGGCACTATGAATGGTAAAGATGGTAAGCCATTTAAAACCAGAGATGGTGGAGTTATGAATTTATCTACACTCCTTGATGAAGTAAAGGCAGAATGTTTAAAAAGACTCAATGCTAATGTTTTAGATACTAAGGAAGAAACTAGAGATGATATTGCTGAAAAAATTGCCATATCAACCATTAAATATGCGGATTTACTACCAGTAAGAGAAACCGATTACAATTTTGATTTAGATAAATTTTGTGATTTAGATGGTAAAACGGGACCATTTATCTTATATTCTACGATTAGAATGAAATCCCTTTTAAATAAAGCCAAGGAAAATAATTTAGAATATAATGAAATAAAAGTAATTGCGAATGAATATGATCGTAATGTTATTTTAACTTTAAATAATTTAGATAAAATATTAATGAGTGCTTTTAATAGTAAATCATTAAATGATATAACTGATTATTTATATAAATTAACTACGTGTTATAATCGTTTTTATACGGAAAATATTATTTTAAAAGAAGAAGACAAAGATAAACAAACCTCTTGGTTATACTTAACTAAAATAGTTTATGAAGTAAATATGTTACTTTTAAATATATTAGCCATTAATGTACCAAAAAAAATGTAACTACTTAAAAATAGTTACTTTTTATTTTAAATTGTCTTTATTGAATGTTTTAGCTAAAGTTCCTTTTCTTAATAAATAATCATACATTTTTTTATTAATAATAAAATCAAACTCCCCAATAAATTCAAATACTTGCGGATTAAATCCTAATTTGAAACGATTTAGTCCATCATAAGGATTTTCTTTAGTAAAGTCTCCGGTTATACCATTTAAATCTAAAATATCATATTTATCTTGATAATATTTAATAATACTATAATGTAAGAAATAATTGGGTGCAAATCTTTTATATTCTTTATCATAAGCACTAGAAACAATCGTTACCATATTATTATGTTTAATAACTAGAGCACCCGCTAAAAAGATTTTTTTACCCTCAGTCATTCCTTTACTAGCTTCCATAATATCATTTTTATATGAAAGAAGGATACGGTCACTATTCATTTTCGCATTAATAACTTTTTCTCCATTCTTTTGAGTAATTTGACTATTTAAAATTGCATTTCTTTCTAATTCTTCATTATAAATATATTCACTATTTTTTAAAAATTCATTATAATCAACACTTACTAAGAATAAATCAATGGAACTATCTCGATCAAAAACGGTATAAAAATCTTGATAATAAAATTCATTATGTTCTACATCTTTATTTTTAATAATATTATAAAATTCGGAGATATATTCTTTAGAATAAACATCACAAGTTAAACCTTTTCTAATACCTTTTTTAATTTTATTTTTAGTATTCTTATTTAAATTCTTACTATTAAAATTTTTTAAATTGATATAAGCGTTAAATCTAGGAAGTTGAGCTTCAAAATATAAATTATCAATTAATTTTTTACAATCATTTCTTAAAAACAAATTAACAAAATTTTTGTTTTCATTATATTCTGTGGCAAAAGTTTTTTTATTAACTTCCCCAACAGGTAGATTAGGATTTATTTTAATAAAAACTATATTTTTGGAAACATAATATTTTTTTAATTCTTCGATAAAAGTTTTAAATAATTGTTCATTACTATAATCAATTAAAAATCCTCTTGGGGCATATCCATAATATGTTTTTAAAGCAATTTGTTTAGTTAGAATAACGGAGGCAGCAAGAATGTCATCATTTTCATTAACTAAACCAATTAAATCATAATCGTAGTCACTTTCTGCTAAAAGCATAGCATAATTTACAGTTTGATAATAACTACTTAAAGGATGATTTTTTTCAAAGTTTGTAAACTCTTCAATAGTTAAAGATTTAATATGCATAATCCACCTCTTTCTATAAGGAAAAATATTATAACATAAAAATCTTGATTAAGGAAGAAAAAATTAGTATAATTTAAGTGGTGATAGTATATGATAGAAAAATTTTTAGGAAAAGTTGAAGGAATATTTAATTATGTAACATTGATTGACATGGGAATATCTCTTGTTTATGTTATTATGGGTTTAGTATTTTATTTTCTACCTGATATGAGTAATTTAATTGCCTCTATACTTACAGGCCTTGTTTTAATATTAAGTGGAGCGAATCAAATATATTCATTTATTAAAAGAGATAAAATTCATTTATTTAACAATAATTTAATTTATGGTATTATTTTAGTAGTAGTTGGTATTTTAGCTATGTTCTTAGGTAATGTGTTATCAGTTATTTTAGGTATTTACTTTATTGTAAGTGGTGCTCAAAAAGTTAATTATGGTATTTTATTTAAAAAGTTTAAAGAAGACTCATGGTTATTAAATGTTGTTATTGGTGTTTTATTCTTAGCATTAGGTATTACGAGTTTCTTTGCTAAAGGAAGAGCTATTATTGGTACGGTTGGTCTTGGTTTAATTGGACTTGGACTTATCAATATTGTTGATGACCTTCTTATTAGAAGAAAATATAAAAAATTATTAAAGTAATTTAAAGGCAATCAAATTTGATTGTTTTTTTTAATTTAATGTTGACTGGGGGGGGTAATATTTTATAATAAAATCATAGGATAGAAGATGTGTCTTATGAGATTGAAATATAGAAAAGTATTGATAACAATTCTTCTAGTAATAGAAATAGTATTGGTAAATTTAACATACCAATCTTTTTTGCATAAAGAAATAACTAAAAAAGAAAACAAAATAGATAGAAAACAATTTGCCATGTATATAAAAGAAAATGATGAATATGTAGAATATGAAGGCGAAAATTTATTTCCGAAAGATTATTATGTTAATAAAAGTTTAAGTAAATGTGTCGATGAAAATGGTAATCCAGTGGAAGATGTAATAAGTAGTTTAGGTAATAATGTTACAATAACCAGTAATAAAACAGTATATTGTACATTATATTTTGATAAGAATGAAATATTAGAATATTTAAGAAGTAAGGATACAAGTGGAACCTTAAGTGCAGACATAGTTGGTGATATGTATCGATATCAAGGAGTTGCAAGTGAATATGCTACTGATGAATTAAAAGTAGTTGATAACAATTATCTATGTTTAGGTAGTGATTGCAGTGAATATGGTGAAGATTTATACCGCATAATTGGAGTGACTGATACTGGTGAATTAAAAGTTATTAAAAAAACAGTTTTAGAAAATTCTTTTAAGTGGCATTTAAATAATTCTGATACAGAATGGTCAGATAGTGATTTGTTTCATAGGTTAAATGATTATGAAGAAGGTACATATAAAGATAATTCTTTCTATAGTTCGCTAGATGTAAAATTAAGAAAAATAATAGTAAAAAAGATGTGGATGTATGGTGATACTGATTTAGGATATATATCAGAAGAAATGTATAATGGTGAGAAAATGTTTGCTATTGAAAATGGATTAGAAGCAACAACTCATGGCGTTAATGCTAATACTGGTTTTACTCAAGAATCTTATATATGGACAAAAAAAGTTAATAGTTTTATTGGATTACAATATATACATGACTATATATTTGCCTATCCAAATGGGAACGCATTGAATTATAATAATGCCAGTAAATCTTGGATATTTATACAAAATAATGATAATCAAAACACATTATTTGAATGGATAATTGATCGTTATGGTGATTATTCAGATGGCAATTTTGCTGCTCGTAATATTAATACTTCCGGATTTGTAGGACATAATGGATTAGGTAATTTTAGAGCAATAAGACCAGTATTTTATTTAACAAGTGATTTAAGTTTAATTGGGGAAGGAACACTATCCGAACCATTTGAAATAGACTATGAAAAAACAGGAGTAGATATTATTAATTCTAAACCAACAAATTTAAGCACAGAAGAAGTTGGTGGAATGCACAGATATCAAGGAACTTATGAAGATGTTAATAATAATTATATTTGCTTTGGAACAAATGATAGAGATAAATGTTTAAATAATCCAGATATTTATATGTACCGAATTATTGGTATATTATCTAATGGTGAAATGAAATTAATAAAGCAAGAATACTTAGATAAAAAATATCCTTGGAATTCGAATTATACTGCTAAAGTTGAATGGCCAGATAGTGAAGTATATAGAGCTATAAATAATGAGGGGTATTTAAATAATGAAAAATATTTATCTCAAAGTGATGCTATTAATTGGTCAAATAAAATAGTAAGTAAAAACTGGTATTATGGATATATTGGTGAAAGTAGAAACTTAACTGGTGAAGAAATTTATGAAATAGAAACAGGGAATAAAGAAACAAGCTGGAATGAAAGAGAGGATGGAGTAACAACACCGAGTGAGGGTATAACTTGTGGCGTTGATGGAAGTACAGGAGTAAGTAGTGGCCAAACTAGATGTTATCGAACAGTAACTGGTTATTGGACAGATAAAGTGCCAGCAAAAATAGGACTTGCATATCTACATGATATAAAATTATCTGTAGGAGATAATCAAACTTGTACTGTTACTTCGGATTGTGAAAATGGTTGGATATTAAAATACAATTATGCTATTGGAGCACCAGCAACAATACATAATTATTTATTAACAAAAAATAATTATTATGTATATTGGGATGGTTACCTAAATTTAACAATTAGTCCTACTTCTCCAAATGGAAATGGTGTTATATCTAGTAACTTACAAGACTGTAGGCCAACATTTTATGTAGATGGCAATACAACCTACAAAGGTAAAGGTACTTTAAATTATCCATATATGATTGTTAATTAAATTTTAAAATAGTAAAGAGATGTGTAAAGCATCTTTTTTTATATTGTTAAATTATTTGAAGTTGGTTATACTAAAATTAGGTGGTTGTAAAATGAATATAAAAGATATTTATGCTCGTGAGATACTTGATAGTCGGGGTAATCCTACAGTAGAAGTAGAAATGGTTTTGGCAAATAATATAAGGGCTGTTGCTAGTGTGCCAAGTGGGGCATCAACGGGTTCAAAAGAAGCTTTAGAATTAAGAGATAATGATAATACTAGATATTTTGGGAAAGGCGTTTTAAAAGCAGTAGAAAATGTTAATACGACCATAAGAAATGCTTTAATTGGTCAAAAATTAGATCAAGTTATGGTAGATAAAACATTATTAAAATTAGATGGTACGCCAAATAAAAGTAATTTAGGAGCTAATGCTATGTTAGCGGTTTCTCTAGCTTCTTTAAAATGCTTAGCCAAACTACAAAATAAAGAATTATATGAATATATAACTTATGGTAAAGTAAGCTTACCAATTCCGATGGTTAATATTATAAATGGAGGAATGCATGCCGATAATAATTTAGATGTCCAAGAATTTATGATTGTTCCTATTGTTAAAGGGGAAGCTAAAAGAATTGAAGCAGCATCGGAAATATTTCATACTTTAAAAAATATTTTAAAGAAAAAAGGACTATCAACTGGTGTTGGTGATGAAGGTGGTTTTGCTCCGAATTTAAGTAAGACTACTGATGCTTTAGATTTAATTATGGATGCCATTAATGAAGCTAACTATACTCCTGGTAAAGATGTTTTAATTGCTTTAGATGTTGCAGCTAGTGAATTGTATGACAAAGATAAAAATGTTTATCACATTGATAATAGAGAACTAAGTGCTAATGATTTAGTCAAATATTATTTAGATTTAATTAGAAATTATCCAATTATTAGTATTGAAGATCCATTTGAAGAAAATGATTTAGAGTCTTTAGGAGTTCTCACCGCTTTAGTTGGTGATAAAATAATGCTTGTTGGTGATGATTATTTCTGTACTAATGCTACCCTTTTAGAAAAAGGAATTAGTCAAAGAGCAGGTAATGCTATTTTACTTAAAGCCAATCAAATTGGAACAATTTCAGAAATGACGAAAACAATTATTACCGCCAAAAAAAATAATTATAAAACAGTAATTAGTCATAGAAGTGGGGAAACAGAAGATACTTTTATTGCAGATTTAGCAGTGGGTTTTGGCATACCTTTTATTAAAACTGGTTCAGTTTGTCGGGGAGAACGTATTGCCAAATATAATCGACTTATGAAAATTGAAGACAGGTTAAACAAAAAATTTGAATGAAAAATGTTGACTGGGGGGGGTAATATTTTATAATAAAATCATAGGATAGAAGGTGTGTCTTATGATGAAGAAAAATAAAAATATACTGATATTTTTAGGATTAGGAATAATACTAGTTGTTAGTATGTTTTTTGTGTTTAATAATTCTCATACTTATAAAGAACTACCAAAAGTTAAAGTAAAAGAATCAATAAAAAACAAACAATTTGCTTTAATGCTAGAACAAGATAATGGCGAATACAAAGAAAGTGAAGGAGAACTTCCAACCGAAGGCTATGTTTTTAATGATAATAAATCAGGATGTACAGATATAAATGGCAAAATAATTGATGGAACATTAAATTATGATTATGAAACCTATACAGTTTTGGTAGATACAAGTAAAACAAGTTATTGTTATTTATATTATGATAAAGAACCAAATATAGGTTATTTAAGAATTCAGGATAGTGCTAGTCAATTAACTAAAGAACTAGTTGGAGGGATGTATAGATATCAAGGAACAGATAATGTAGCTAATTGGATTTGCTTTGGAACAAAAGATATTAATCAATGTAAAGAAAATATTGATAAATATATGTATAGAATAATTGGCATAAATGCCAAAGGTGAGTTATATTTATTAAAAGAAACATTCTTAAAAGAAGGTTCAGTAACAGGATTTGCTTGGAATGATGAAGATTTAATAAGCGGTTCTAGTGTTGATTTATGTTCAGAAGGAATCTGTCCCGAATGGAATGAAGCTGATTTATTTCAAAGAATAAATGGCACAGCAAATGGAACAACTCCGGGTAATGGTGATGCTAATGATGGAGTAGAAAATGATACCGATATATTTGTTGATAGTGAATATTACGATTACTTAAAATCAGGCGATAAAGTAAACGGCGGAACAGCTAGTGAATGGTATAAATTAATACAAACCCACTCTTGGTATTATGGAGATGCAACAAATCCAACATATAATGGAAATATAATGTACAATATAGAAAAGGGAAAAGCTGAAGCAACACACTATGCTAAAGGAGAAGATGGAATAGTATCAAGTCAAAAATATATTTGGACAAATAAAGTAGATGAAAAAGTAAGTTTAATGTATATACATGATTATGCATATGCATATCCTGATGGAAATCCAAGTTATACAAATGTAACAAACAGTTGGATCTATTTTCAAAAGGATGGCTACAATAGTAGCCCAACTTATGAATGGTTAAGCATTCGTTGGGGTCTATGGAGAGAGAGTAGTTTAAGTATCCGTACATTAACTGTGGATATTGGCGGCAATTTTTACACTCACAATTTAAGAATTAGCAACGGTGTTCGGCCAGTCTTTTATCTTTCTTCCGAGGCAAAAATAACTGGAGGGGAAGGCACACAAAGTTCACCATATATGTTATCTTAACTGAGGACAGTTTTTAAAAAAAGCCGAAAATAAAAGGAAAAGACAGTAAAAAAGTACGACCTAAGGTTAA
>CANPYA010000046.1 GCA_947587565.1 uncultured Bacilli bacterium
TGACTATTTTGACTTTTATAAAATCTTTCAAAGATATGTTGCAAATCTTTTGGACTAATACCAACTCCAAAATCCGTTATTTTAACTTCTAAATAAATATTATTATTTGTTATATCAATTAAAATTTGACTATTATCTTTGGAATGCTCTAAAGAATTTTTTAAAACATTCGTAATGGCTTCGATTTCCCAATTAAAATCACATTTTATCTTTACATTACTTTTATCATTAACGATAATTTTTATATTTTTTAAATCACTTAAACTATTAACATTTAGTACGGCTTCATCAATTATTTCTTTAACATTGTAATCATGTCTTTGAAATGTAATAGTATTGGCTTCAAACTTAGATAACTTTAAAAGACTTGTTACTAAAAAATTAATATTAGTGACTTCTCTTTTTATTTGCATAATAAAGTGTTCTTTAGTAGTATTATCCATTTCCGTATCATCAATAATGTTATCTAAAGCAATATATATTGCGGTAAGTGGTGTTTTTAATTGATGAGAAATATCCTCTAAAGAATTTTTTAATTTAATTTTATCTTGTAAATTATTTTCAGCCATACTTTTTAACATAACGGTTGTTTTATATAATTCTTCTTTTAAAATCGATAATTTATCTTCTTCTAAATCTCGTAAATCAATTTCATAATTACCCATATTAATTTTTGCTAACGATTTTATCAGTTTATCAATTCTTTGATTATTTTTCTTAAAGTATTCATTTAACAAATAAATTACGGCTATTCCTAAAATAATAATTAAACTAATCTTCATAATTAAATACATTAAATTATTGGCATTGTTTTCTTCGATAAAAGAATCACTTATGGAATAACCATACTTATTTAGATAATTATGCTTAGATTCTTTATTATTTAAAATATCTATTATCTCGGCATCTTGAATATCTGGATTTTTTTCTTTTATTACTTCAATTAAACCATTAATTTTTTTATTAACTAAGTTATTATACCTGGCATATTCTAATTTACTTACCCCAAGATAACCAATAAGAAAAATTATTAAAACAACTAAAATACTAAATACTAACTTTTTTAAATCTTTATTCTTCATCAATCCGATACCCTATTCCTTTTATGGTAACAATTATATCTGTTTTGAGTTTCTCTCTTAAACGATTAATATATACCGTTAAAGTATGATCATCAACATCATTACCTGTCCATTCCCATAATTTATCAAGTATTGTTCCTCTTCTTACTACTTTATTCAAATTCAAAAATAGTAAATGCAAAATTTTTAATTCTAAACTAGATATTTCAATCTTTTTACCATTTTTATAAACAACCATTTTATCTAAATCAAAAGTAATATCTTTAATTTTAATAATTTCTTTTTGATTTTTGCGAAGTAATATTTTATTAACACGAGCTAGTAATTCTTTAGTTGAAAAAGGTTTGGTTAAATAATCTTCAGCCCCAATGTTAAGACCCGCAACTATGTCATTTTCATCATCTTTAGCAGTTAAGAAAATTGTCGGAATACTTTCATCTTTAATAAAATCTTTAAATAAATTAAAACCACTTCCATCCGGTAAAGTTATATCTAAAATTATTAACATTATTTTATTCTTTAGTTCCGAATTTAAAATATTTTTTGCGTCATTTATGGTTTTTGCACTTATGATACTTAATCCGGCATTTTTAAAAGAATAAATTAAACCTTCAATAATACTTTCATTATCTTCAATTAATAGAATTTGCATCCTTGCCTCCTTTACTTATTTTATCTTAAGAAATGGAAAAAGAAAAGTTAATTTCCTTTTCTAAATTTTAAATATTTTCATTACGAATTGTATCAATCATATTTTGTTTATTAATCTTACTAATAGAAAAATGCATGATTGTAATAATAAGTAAGAAGACAACGAGACAAGTTATAATAATGGCTAAGATAGGTGGTTCATATTTTAAAGCATAATCACCATCACAGACAACACGATAGATAATGTAAGACAACCCAAGACCAATTGGGACACCGATGGCTAAAGACTTAATACCATAGAATAAACTTTCTAACCGAATCATTTTATTAAATTCTTTATTAGTCATGCCAATACTTTTTAAAGTCGCAAATTCTCTTCTTCTTAAATTCATATTAGTAGTTATGGTATTAAAAATATTTGTAATACCAATTAACGCAATTACGGTAATAAAACCATATAAGAAAATACCTACTAAAGTAAACATTGATTGCATAATCTCGGCATTACCGGTGCTGTTTTGAATTTCCACATCATCACCTTTAAATAAATTTTCTAATTCTTTAACAGTTGTATCAGCATCTTTACTATCAATATAAACGATACAAAATTTATCATCAGTTAAATTCTCATAATAAGAATAATTCAAATATACAGTTGGAACATAAGCAACATCTTCAAAAACTTTAGGTACTTTATTTGTTACTTTCGCTATCGGAATATTTAACTCTTGATAATGATTTGTCGAATGAATAGAACCATCTTCATAATTTTCATAAGTTTTTTTAATAATTACTTGACTCTTAATTGTATCACCCTTTTTAAAATCAAAATAATCTAATTCAATATTCTTTTTACTACCGGCATCAAAGTAAAGAAAACTATTTTTTAAAATACCTTGATCTTTAACTGAGTCATAATTTAAATTAAGTGATTGCGCATATTTTTTAAACTTCTCTTCATTTAATAAATATATAAAGAATGTTTCTTCTTCATTGTTATTTACATTGGCAACTTTCTTATATTCATCACTATAATCGTAATCTTTAACATCGGCATTGAAACCATAAGTAATTGAATAATCTTTAATACTTTTAATATTATCTAACTCTTTTAATTTACTAGTAATGGCTTCATCATTATTAAAATGGAAAGAGACATTATAATCTTGGGCTTGTAATTCTAAATCAAGCGTTTTAAAAGCTGTTGTCATAAAGTAGGAAAGAGCAATAAAAACGGATGAGCAAATAATAATACTTATAACAGTTGTCCGATATTTTTTCCGACTTCTCTTTAAATTTTTATAAGAGATATCGCCACCAATACCAAATATTTTATGAATAAACTTTGGTACTTTTAACCCTTTTCTTTTAATGCTTATATCTTCACTATTACGAATGGCAGTGATAGGTGGAATGCTACTTGCTTTTTTAGCACTCTTTCTTGCGGATAAGAAAATGGTAAGAATACCTAGTAAAATGGTAATAACAATAACTAAAGGCGAAAAGGCAAAGACAAGGTGCATATCATCCGCTAAAGCATTTGATAATAATTTACCACTGATAAGAATTAAGATATAACCCGCCAGTAAACCACTAAGTATTCCTAAAGGAATCGCTATAACTCCTAAAACTAGACCTTCAAAATAAACTTTTTTCTTAATTTGTTTTTTAGTGGCCCCAATACTTCTAAGCATTCCATATTCGCGAATCTTTTCCGTTAAGGAAATAGCGAAACTATTTTTAATACAAAATACAGAAGTAAAAATAATAATCACGGTAACAATTAAGCAAACCATCAATAAAGATTGTAAAGTTTCATTTTGGGTAATACCCGTTTCTAAAGTAATTAAATAATTATTACTATGTACTTCATAAGAATCCTCTAATGCTTCTTTAATTTGGTCAATTTTTGTTTGACTTAATGCACCAGATGGAAATAAATAATCATAATAATATTTTTGTAAATCAGCAGGCATATCTAATATTTCAGCCGTAGTTAAATATGGATTAATTAAACCTTTTTTATTATATCTTACATAAATATCTAAATTATTGGCCATATTATTATCTTTTAAAGTAACAAAGGTATAACCAGGGGCATTATAACTTTCAATATTAGAATTAGGTCTTTTAATAAAACCGACAACTTCATACGTATATTCCTCTGTATCAATTATACTTTCCAAACCTTTATCACAAATAGTACCATCATTTACTTCTTCATCCGGACATTCAAAAAGACTATAAGGATTATTTTGATTTAGAATGGTTCCGGATTCATTTTGGATTCTTTTACCAATGTTTAAGGTTATTTTATCCCCAATTTTTAGAGTTACTTTCCCATTAGTTTCTAAATGCTCAGGCACTAAAATTTCATGTTCATTTAAAGGTAAATGTCCTAAAGTTAAAGTAAGACCTAAATTAGTAAAAGAAGCATTATCTACGCCAATAACATAGACATAAGGTTTATATTCATTTTGAATACCAGCAAGTTTAGCATAACCAATGCGACTTACAGCATCATAACTTTCAATCTTTTTATTTAATTTAAAAATACTTTCATCACTTTTAGATACATCCGAGAATACAAAATGAAAATTACCTTTTTCAATTTTTTCATATTCGATTAAACTTTGCCGCATGGAGAAAAACATAGTTGATAAAGCGGAGATTAAAGCCGTTGATAAAATAATACCAATGATAGTTACTAAAGTTCTTTTCTTATTTAACTTTAAATTTTGATAAGTTAATTTTTGTAATATTTTCAATGCTAATCACCTACTATTTTACCATCTTCGATTTTAATAATTCGATTTGCATATTTAGCAATTTCCATATTATGCGTAATCATAATTATGGTTTGATTATAATCTTTATTCATCTTTTTTAATAATTCAATAATTTCTTCACTCGCCTTACTATCTAAGTTACCGGTTGGTTCATCCGCTAAAATTATTGTTGGTCTTGTAATTAAGGCTCTACCTATTGATGTTCTTTGTTGTTGACCACCAGATAATTCGTTTGGTAAATGTTTCTGTCTATTTTTTAAACCTAAAATGTTAATTAAATTATTTAATTCTTCTTCGTCTACTTTCCGCCCATCTAATTCTAAAGGTAAAGTAATATTTTCTTCCACATTAAGGATAGGAATAAGATTATAAAATTGATAAACTAATCCGACTTGTCTTCTTCTAAAAATAGCTAACTTTTCATCATTAAAATTATAAATATCTTCACCTGCTAAAAAGACTTTTCCACTCGTAGGTTTATCTACTCCCCCAATTAAATGGAGTAAAGTTGATTTCCCACTACCACTGGCTCCGACAATAGCCACAAATTCTCCTTTTTCCACACTTAAAGAGACATTATCTAAGGCAACAACTTTATTTTCGCCTTTGCCATATATTTTGGTTAAATTTTGGACTTTTAATATTTCCATACACTTCTTCCTTTCATCTCTTTAATTATATTATAACCAGTGTTACAAGTAAGTTACAAATATTTAAAAAAAATAGCACTCAATTAAGAGCACTATTAAGGGGGTTTGGAAACCTCATACTTGGAGGTGAGATTTCTTTGTAAAAACATTATATCGTTTTTACAATTTAAGTATATAAAGAATTTTTTGAAAAAACAAGAGCAAAAAGCAAATTTATACCGGACAAAAAAAGTAGCTTAAACTTACTTTTTTTACTTTTTTGACGCTTTTTTACACAGATAAATGAAACTTTAATGAAATATTTATTTTAATTATCTAATAATATCGAAATAGAGTATTAATTAAAACAATAATATATATTAATAATGAAACAAAGGTAACTATAATTACAATTACCGGTATTATATTTGTTCCACCCTTTCGTTTACAAAGCATTATTAATTGTTCCTTTGTTTTATCAGGATTATCAGCTACTATTTTATTTACATTTTTAACAGCATTTTGTAAATACATTGTTTTAAATTTGATAGCAATATTAATATTAGTTGCTATAAGTAACACATAAAGAAGGGAAATTCCACCACCGGCCATTATAAATACTGAATGGATTATCCACATAAATTGCGTGGCAATAATAACATTAGCAAATATTATTGGGACAATTGAAATATCAATTATACCACTTTGGATCATGTTTATAGCAGACCATATGGCTGTTGATGATATACCTCCTATTATGATGTTTATAACCAACCATTTTAAACCTACTGACCACATTTTACGATAAAATACATAGATTACCCCAAAGAAAAAAGAGCAAAAAGAAAATTTACCATTTTTTATTTTATCAGCGTTTTTCCCAATATAAGCATCTACTAAAACTTCCATATCATTTTGGGAACCAATTGTATTATTACTACTTGGCATTTGCTGTAATCCTTGAATTTGAACGCTATTTTGTATTTGATTATTTACTTGTGGGTTATTTAAAGAATTATTTTGGGGCAAAGATAAATTTGTTCCACAAACATTGCAAAAAGCATCACCGGGATTGGTATTTGAACCACAATTTGGACAATTATTCATATTACTTCCAACTTTCTCTACTATTCTAATTATAAATGAATATTTTAAAAAAAAAAGTCTTTTCTTTGCTTTTTAATTTTGTTGACATTATTTTATACAGATAATTTAAACTTTAATGTAACATTTTCTTTTCCTAAAACATTTATTAATTCATCTTGACCTATATTTTGAATATGGCCTATTTTAGTATATTCCCAAGTATTAGAATTATAAAATAAACTTATTTTATTACCTTCATATAAAACTATATCACCTGGTTCTGTAGTAATTCTTTTATCACTTCTAGGAAGATTAAAACCTAAAGAACCAACTTTTTCAAAATTACCATAATCTTCAGTTTCAATAATTACTTCGCCATTTTCTAATCTTTTTAATAGTTCTTTAGTAGCGGCATTTTCTTCCAATTCCACTGTAAAATCTTGTCCATTAATATTTACCATCATTGTATTATCATTCATCTCTATTTCTTCCTTATATTTATTTAACAATAAATAGACTCCTAAAAGAATTAATATAATAACTCCCATTATAATTATTTTTCTGACCATTAAAACCTCTTACTTAAATAAATTATTAATTAATTTAACATATTCATTAATTACATTACTAGTGCGGCTTTTAAAAATAGTATCTTTAGCCAAAGTAATATTATCGGTAATAATATTATCAACATTTAAACTAACCATATTATTAATACTTTCTTCCGTATTAACTGTCCAAGCATATATTTCTTTACCACTATTATGAATTTCTTTAACTAATTTTTTATTGATACTTGATGCTTCAATACTAAAACTATCGGCATATTTTAAACTAGTTATATTGCCATAAGCCAGACTCATGACATAAACCGTTTTAATACTTTTATCATATTTCTTAGTATTTTCTAAAACTTCATAAACTTGGGATGTGACAACACAGTTATCTTTAAAATTGTATTCATTGATTAAATCAACAACCATTTTTTCAAAATCAACTTCTTTACCACTAGGTTTAAGTTCAATATTTAATTTAATATTATTTGCTTTAGCAAACTCTAAAGCTTCACTTAAAAGAGGAATCTTTTCGCCCTTAAATTTCTTACTAAAACTGCTCCCGGCATCTAATTTTTTAATTTCCTCATAATTTAATTCATAAGTATATTTATTAACACCCGTTGTTCTTTTTAAATTAGTATCGTGTAAAACCACAATTTTACCATCTTTAGTTTGTTGAACATCTAACTCAATCCAATCGGCTCCCAAATCTTTTGCTCCTTCAAAAGCAGCCATCGTATTTTCGGGAAAATTAACTGATGCACCCCGATGGGCCGTAACTTCCATTAGTCTTACATATTCGACATTTAAATCATATTTTCCTTTTATAACCGAATAAGTAAATAAAGTCGAACTAAAAATGACTAATATAATTACAACATATTTTAATATTCTAAATCTTTTGGTAGTTTGTTTTTCATTCTTAACTTTTAAATCACTATGAATAATTTTTTCATTTGTTTTCTCTTTATGTCCATAATATAAAATACTAATTACGGCATAACTTAAAGGCGTACTAAGTAAAATGAAGATGATATAAGACACCGCAATTAAAAGCCAAATAATGGTAATTGATAAAGAACCTAAAATGGTTATTTTATTTAAAAATTTATATAATAGAATAATTAAGAAAATACCTAAAAAGATAAAAACAATATAACTTAAAACAAATAGAAATTGAGTACCAACTATTTTTAAAAAATCTTTTATTTTATTTTTATGACTTAATTTAACACTTTTTCTGCGAGCTTCTTTAAAATTACAATCTTCTAAAATGAAATAATGCATGGCATATAACCATCTAAATAAGATAATAAATAATACTATAACTAAACAACAATATAAAATTGACAAGGTAACATTACTGCTTATAAAATCTGTAATAAATTCCGGAATTTTAATGGTGGTAATAACACTAGATGACATACCTAAATTTAAAAAAGGTATTAAAAAAATTACTAAAAATAGCATTAAAATATTTTTGGGTTTAAATGTCCTTAAAGATTTTTGCCATGCTACTTGTAAAGCATTCTTCACCGTTATTTTCTTCTTTAAGTAAGAATTATCTAAAATGATAATGATGGTGCTAATATCAATAATGGTGTAAAAAGTTATAAATGCTAAAAGTAAAAGTAAAAAGAATAATGTTAATGGATTAAGTAAAAAGGCAACAACATTTTCTAAAGTTAAATAATTATAACCAGTTACTTTGGTAATCAAATGAAATAAACTTAAAAATAATGGTACAAAAATTATTGTCGTCAAAATTTTATAAATTACTTCAAATTTTATTAACGTTTTAAAATTATATCCTAAAATATTTTTAATGGCTTTTTTCATCTTTCTCTCCCTCACTACTTTTTAAATATTCTTTATATACTTTTTGAAATTTAACTACCAAATTAATTATTAAGAATACCCCAATTAAAATTAAACATAGACCAATGGCTACATTATTTTTTAACATTAGAAAACCGGTTCCTAGGATTAACGCAATAATCGTTAAAAAGAATAAAGCTAAAATAATAGCTAAAGGTATTTTAATAAATTTAGATGCGTTTTTACTTTTTATGTCTTCAACACTACCCTCAAATATAAGTTCTACAATTAATTCCATTAAATATTCCATTTTAATACTCACTTATTGTCTTTATTATTTCCATAAATGGCAAGTTTTTCATTTAACCAAACATTTAAATTTTCTTTTAATGGTAAAAATCCTTTTCTCGTTTCTTTGATTGGATTATTATCATTCGTCGCTTTATAATTGATATTTTTAATTGATAATTTAAGTTGTAAATTTTCTTCATTGACATCTAAAACTTGACAATAGATAGTTTCTCCAATCGATACATATTCGTGAATATCTTTGACAAAACCTTCCGAAACTTCAGAAATATGAATTAAGCCATTGTAATAAGGGTCAACATTAACAAAAATACCATATTTTTCAATGCCGGTTACTTGTCCTTTAATAATGTCACCTTTTTTATATTCTTCAGTCATCATTAACACCTAAAATAAGTATAACACAAAAATTATTTACTTACAAAAAAATGTTGGTTATAATAATATTGTGATTTTAAATGAAAGAAGAAAAAAAAGAACAAAATGCTGAAGAAAAAATTAAAGAGATGATCGAAAACATTCGGCCTTATCTTAATATGGATGGTGGCGACATTGAATATGTTAAGTATGAAGATAATTATGTCTATATCAAATTAACGGGAGCTTGCACGAATTGTTTACTTCAAGATAATACAATTAATGATGGCTTACTTAATATGTTTCAAGAAGAAATGCCCGAAATAAAAGGAATTATCAATATACCAATATAATTCCTTTTCTATTTTAAAAGCCAATCAACTTTTTCTAAATTAGTGTACTTACTTATTTCAGTGTAGGCTTTTTTTAAAAAATCTTCATATTCATTAACTTTCTTTATAATTGGTAAAAGTCTTTCTTCATCACCATTATTATTCATTATATCTTCATAAATATCAAAATAGTAAGATGGATAAAGCAGACGAGCATATAACATATGATAACTATAGGGGGTTAATTTT
>CANPYA010000047.1 GCA_947587565.1 uncultured Bacilli bacterium
TGGCGGTCGCAACCAATATTATATTAGAAGGAGTTTTTATTTTCAACTCATCGCTTAAGCTACACTGAACCCCTAGCTAGGCTAGGGGTTTTCTTACACAATAAAAACCCATAATAGGGTTTAAAATTCTTAATGGCGGAGCAGGAGAGATTTGAACTCTCGCGACAGTTTCCCATCCTACACCCTTAGCAGGGGCGCCTCTTCAGCCTCTTGAGTACTACTCCATACCAAGAATACTTCTATAGTTTAGCATAACTAACACCATTAGTCAATTATAAAACTTTAAAAAATCGATAATAGATAGAAAGAGATATCTTTTTCATAGTTTAAAAGATATCTCAATTATTTTAATTAAAATTAGCCAAAATTAATAAAATTGCTACTACAAGTAATATGACATACACTACCTTATTAAAAGTATAAGTATGGCATTTTTTAATTTTACCATCCATTTCCATTGAATAAATTTCAACATAAGGAACAGGACTTCTTCGATACCACCCCTTAATTGTTACTTCTTTATCAAAATATTCTTTTGACCTAAAAATAGCAAATAATTTATTAATAATATTCAAAGGTTGATTATAGTCTAAAAGCATAATTCCAGAGTCATCTTTTAAAACAAAGTCCTCATTTAAAATACATCCTGGATTACCTCTACCAATGATATTTCCTTTAATTATACATGGAACACAAGTTATTTCTGAAACCTTGACTTCTCCTAATAAATCGATAACTTGACAATTTTTATAATCTTTATTTTTATGACTAATATTAAGACGAATAAATAAAGTGCTCGTAAGAAGTAGTAACCCAATACCTAAAATTAAAGGGTAGTTATCTTCAAAGCTGAATATTAAAATAAAAGTTAAAATAATTATTATATATGGAAGTAACCATAGTAATATTTCATAAGCAAAATCATCGACATATGATTCCGGTTTTGTTAAGTCAAAATTAATATATGGTTCTTGATTAAATTCTTGACATCTAGCTGTTATGGCTTGTAATCTTTTAGAAATTAATGGGTGAGTTGATTTTATTTCATAAATTTTGGCCCAAACATTCCACATTTCCCATTTCATCGCATTTTTAATATTTTCTTTAGATACTTTACCATCATCATAACCATTAACTACTAAAGATTTAGAAGTTTTGGAATCAAAAATACCTAAGCAATTAGCTCCCATTTTATGCTTTTTACCTTGAGTATTTGTAGAAAGACCAAACCCAATTTTAACTAAAGCTTCCGCTAAAGCATTGGGATTTTTTGTTTCTTCAATCGCAAAATCATCAGCAAAATATTCTCTTGTTCTAGATAGTTTTAAAACAATAAATTGACTAATTACATATAAAACATAGGCAATATAACCAACTAATTGTAAATTATTATCATCATCACTTTCATAATCAACAAACATCTCATAAATACCATATAAAACTAATGGTACTAATTGAGCTACTGTAATAAATAAAGTATCATAATGTTTAGCATGACCTAATTCATGGGCAATTACACTGATTGCTTCATCTTCATTCAGTAATTCTAAAATACCTCTAGTAATAACTATTCGAGCATCATTTTTAGTGTGACCATATGTAAAAGCATTAGGTGCCCCATCATCAATAAAACCAACTCGAGGATATTTCATATTATACTTATTACAAACATTTTGAATAAAATTACGGATATTATCAGGTATTTCATAATCAAATCTAGCCCCATAAAACCACTTCATTGTTAAATCAGTTATAAATGGAGAAATTAAAAATTGAATAATTAATATGGCTATACTTAAATAAATTCCATACATAACTGGTAAATCAACAATAATAAATACTAAAATAATAAAGGCTGATAACATCCCATATAAACAAGTTATTGTAACTAAACTAATGCCTAAAAGATTTTTCTTCATGCTACTCCACTTCCTATTTTATAGGATAAAGTAATTAAGAAATTTTTGCAAGATATTTTAAGATTTTATATGTCAACTTTACACTACAATTCATTATAATCGATTACTTTATTTAAATTATTTAAATTTTCATTAATAACTAAACTAGTAGTAGTTAAAATAATTGACGCGATAGAGGTCGCATTTACAAGGGCATTAATAACTACTTTAACCGGATCAATTACTAAAGTATCACTTATTTTTTCATACTCTTCACTCTTAACATTATATATTATTTCATAATTTGCATTTTTGATTCTTTCTATAATTTCTTGATAATTTAACCCGGCATTAATTAAAATTTGTTCTAAAGGTTTAGATAAAGATTTCTTAAAAATGACCTTAGCCATCCCATCTTCATTTAACTTATCACTTATTAAACTTAAGATAAGTCCACTTCCGGGTACAATTCCTTCTTTGGCGGCTTCAATTGCCCCTAAAGCATCATCATAACGCATCTTTTTTTCTCTTCTTTCGGTAACTGTTTTAGCCCCGACAATAATCTCAGCAACCCCTTTGTTAAACATCGCAAGTCTTGCTTCAATATTTTCTTTTTCGCTATCAGTATTATTTAACATATCATTTAACTCTAAAACTCTTTTTTTAATTAAATCATTATATTTAAAATTAAATAAACATTTTTCATCATCAACACTAACTTCTTGAACTCTTCCTAAATCATCTAAAGTAATACTTTTATTTATCACTAAATTAGCATTACAAATTACTTTTAAATCATCTAATATTTGCTTACTATTTAAGCCATATCCCGGTATTTTTAAAAGTAAGATTTCTAAATTATTTTCCATATTTAAACTAATAGTATTTTGGACAAATTCTTCAGTATAATCTCTAGCCATAATTATTAAACTACATTTTTTAGTTATAACTTCATTTAAAATTAGACTTACCTCTTCTAAATTATAAAGACATCTATCAACAAGTAAAACAAAAGGACTAGCATAAACTTTTTTCTTTAAGCCACTAAGAAAATAAATTGATGGTATTATTGAATCAATTGCATAGCCTTTTAAATAATTAACTTTTGTATTATTATCTTCCCCTTCTTTTATCGTAATGGCATTTTTATCTAAAACTTTTAAATACACATCACTTACTATTTTCCCAATTTCCTTGGAATTACTAGAAATATAGGTAATATGTTCTAAATCACTTTGACTAGGCATTGTAGCATATTCCCTTAACATTGTAATTATATTTTCAAGTTCCTTATTTAATTCTTTTTTAAGTAGTATTGGATTAACGCCCTTTTTAATTAAATCAAGACCATTATTAAAAATACTTTGGAGTAAAACTAAAGTTGTTGTCGTCCCATCTCCTACTAAAGTATTAGTCTTTAAACTTGCTTCTTTAGCAAGCGTTAAAATCGTATTAATAACTTCATCATCGCTAAAAATATTCTCGGCAATAGTTACTCCATCATTAGTAATAAATGGACTAAAATTTGAGTGATCAATAATTACATTACTCCCCTTTGGTCCTAAAGTTGTTTTAACTGTATCACATAATAAATTAATTGCTTCCACCATTTTATCTTGTAAAACTTCTCCACTTACTATTTTCTTCATAATTCACCTTCCACTTCACATAAATAATTCCAATATTTTTTCGGCATAAAATTCATCCGACAACGGTCATTTTTTCTTTCTTTTATACCTACTGTTTTATAAAAAGCACACCATAAATCTTTAAATAATTCTTCTTTTGTACTTAATATTTCATCAATCTTGACATCATCTTCTTTGACAATATAAAACTCTTTTTGATCATAAATACTTATTAAATGATGGTTAACATCTTTAATAAGCCAATACTCACTAGATAGTCTTCTTTTAAAATGAATCGACAGCGGAAATAAAATATCATTATCGGGATTAATCTCGGCATATAAAACATTATTTTTTAATTCTTTGAATCTTGTGAACCCTTTCATTTTATGGGCTTCATTTTTAACTTTTTTACTTATTCTTAAGACTTCACTTACACATTTTAAATTGCGCATTCTCGTTAAATTTTCATGGTACTTAAAATAGTTTAATAAAAAATAATAGATAATTAATTCTTTATTTTCTTCCTTACTTAAAAAGACATAATAGATTAAATTAAAATGATAATGGTTAAAGTACTTAATAAATTCACTTATTACCTTACTATCTTCTTGAATATCCAGTTTTATTAAATTAGCAAATAAATCTCCAGTATAATCACTATTTTTAATATTATCCGGTTTAACTTTATTTTTAAATAATATTTTAATTAAATTAAGTAAACTGATAAAACTATCATTATAAATATAAACATTCATTAAAATAACCTCAACTGTTCTATTTTATTTACTTCCGGCTCCTTTTCTTCTAAAATCAAATTATTTTCAATAAATCCTTTATTTAATAATTCTCTTTTTATATAGTATTCTCCATTACATGTAATAAAATAACCGGCTCTTTTTAAGACCACACCCATCTTTTTTAAATCTTTAAAAGTTAATTTAAAATGTTTTCTTGAAGCAATTATTCTTTTAGCAGATGTTACTCCTACTCCGGGTATTTTAAGTAGTTCATAATAATTACAATTATTTACTTCTTTCGGAAATTCATCTAAATGCTTTAAGGCCCAAGAGGCTTTAGGATCAACTAAAACATTGAAATTGGAATTATTTTGATCGAGTAAATCCGTTACTTTAAAATTGTAATAACGCAAAAGCCAATCAGCTTGATATAAACGATTTTCTCTTTTTAAAGGTGGCATTTGTAAAGATGGTAAATTTTTATCATCATTAACCGGTATATAAGCCGAATAAAAGACTCTTTTTAACTTATAATTTTCATATAGACTACTACTTCTATTCATAATATCTAAATCACTTTCTTGAGTAGCTCCGATAACCATTTGGGTACTTTGCCCGGCCGATACAAAATTCTTACTACGATTATCTTTTACATATTGCATAATTTTCGTGACATTCTTACTATCTTTATTTGGGGCCAGTAGTTTTAAACCATTATCGGTAGGTAGTTCAATATTCGCACTTAACCTATCAACTAGTTTACCCAATTTCTTTAAAAGATATTCACTTGCCCCGGGTATGGCCTTCGCGTGAATATAACCGCCAAAATGATATTTGTATCTTAATAATTCAATTGTTTTAATAAGTAACTCCATAGTGTAATCAGGACTTTTAATAATTCCGGAACTTAAGAATAATCCTTCAATATAATTTCTTCGATAAAAATTAATGGTAATATTACAAATTTCTTCCGGCGTAAACATAGCTCTTTTAACATTGTTTGTTCTTCTATTAATGCAATACTTACAATCAAAAATACAGTTATTAGTAAGTAATATTTTTAAAAGAGAAATACATCGACCGTCAGAAGTAAATGAATGACATATGCCAGAATAAGCGACATTGCCAAAACCACTATTACTATTTCTAGTACTACCACTTGATGAACATGAAGCATCATACTTGGCACTATCCGCTAAAATTATTAATTTTTCTTTTAAGTCCATATCTATTCACCAATAATATTATAACCTAAAATTTTCATAAAATCAAACATTTGTTTTATAAAATGATTGTAAAAAAATGGTAAGTCTAATTTACCAAAAAGTTTTAAATAAAAAAATGGCGTCCCCGAGAAGATTCGAACTTCCGACCCCACGCTTAGGAGGCATGTGCTCTATCCAACTGAGCTACGAGGACAACCTAGATATATTATAGCAAAATTTTAGGTAAACAAAAAGAGAGAAATTCTCTCTAGTCCTTTGGTTTAAAAATTAAAGTAAAAACAAAGGAAAATATAACGACACTTACGATGGCAATTCCGGATGAACATAACATATTGGAAAATAAACCTAAAATGCCACTTTCATTATAACCGGCCATTCCTGCTGAATATAGCATATGACCAAAATTGGAAATAAGGGTTGTGGCTCCCGCTCCACAAAAGGCAACTATTTTATCGTACACTCCCAAAAAAGATAGGAAAGCGCCGACAACAGTCATACCACTAGTAATGTGACCGGGAGTAAGCTTGGTATTATCTAAAACTACTTGGCAAATAAGACAAACGAAACCTGCAAAAAGAAAAGCTTGTAAATACATATTAATTAACCTCCAAACTAACGGCATGCGCTATCGCTGGAATTGGACTTTTTTGATTAACAAAAGTTTTGCTATGTAAAGCACCCGTACCAATTATTAAAATCTTTTTATATTTATCACTCGGTAAGATTTTATTAAATAAAACTAATGGTAAACAAGCCGGACCTGACCCACCAGCATACGCTTCTTGACTTTTTAAATATAACTCACAACCGGCATCTAAATGTTTCTTTATTTTAAGATTATATTTTCTTTCTAAATATGCCTTAAAAATAGATGCCCCTACACAACCTAAGTCACCCGTTAATATTAAGTCATAATAATCAATATCTCTTTTTAAGTCTTGTAAATGTTCATACAAAGTTCTGGCAGCCGCCGGTGCCATAACGGCTCCTAAGTTATTGGCATCTTTAATGCCCATTTCGGTTACTTTCCCGATTGTTGCTGCTTCAATTTTAACTTTACTTTCCACGTTTGTCACTAAAGCACTAATCGCCGCTGTCGCTGTAAATGTTGAAGTATGGGGTTTGGGAGAGCCATACTCAATTGGATAACGAAATTGTCTTTCGGCCGTTAAATTATGACTACTAGTTATTCCTAAAACATTTTTAATGCCTTTATCTTGTAAAAACATGCCACTTACTATTAAACTTTCCGGAAATGTGGCACACGCACTATAAATACCTAATAAAGATACCGGCGTATTAATACAAGCATAACTAGTCGCCGAAATTTGATCAAGTAAATCCCCACCAACAATTAAATCAATATCACTTATTGGCAAACGATTTTTCTCTAATATTCTTTGCATAACGACATATTGCATTTTAGTTTCCGCTTTTTCAAAAGTTTTTTCGCCAAAGTAATAATCATCCATTTTTAAATCAATTTTTTTAAGACGACTATTACTTTCCATTGGCCCCGATAAAGTGAGCCAATCTTTTAAATAAACATTATTAAACTTTAAACTAGCCATAAATAACCACCTTTATCAAAATTAAGAAAAAGGCACTGACGATTCCATAAAGAATAACGGAACCGGCTAGTTTAAAAACATTCGCACCAATTCCAGTAACAAACCCATCTTTCTTATAATCAAGCGCCGCACTTTGGACACTATGAGCAAAACCCGTGGTGGGAATTATAAGTCCACATTTGGCTTTAGAAACCCAATTATCAAATTTGCCTATTGCAGTCATAAATGTTGCAAAAAGGATTAAAATAAAGGCTAACCATTGAAATGAATCTACTCTTGATAAACCAAATGATTCCATTAAAATGCGTACGATAACTTCACCAATAAAACCGACTGAACCACCAACTAAAAAAGCCACACAAGCATTTCTTAACTTTGGTTCTTTTGGTGATAGTTCTTTAACTAACTTTTGATATTCATCTTTATTCATAATATTCACCATTTATATTATGAATTGAATTTTTTAAATTTATACTTATAAAGTTAAATATTGTCTTATTTTCGAAATTCCTTTCTTTTCATATCTTGACACCATTACTTGAGTCATTTTAAGTTTTTTAGCGACTTCACTTTGGGTTAAATCTTCAAAGTACCGAGATACCATAATTTCTTTCTCTGAATCATTTAAAACTTCTAAACTATCATTAATTAATATTTTAATATCTAAATCTTCTTCTTTAGCCATCACGGTTTCATAAGGACTCCGCTCATCATCTTGCTTGTTATCTAAAGATAATATTTCTTTTGCACTACATTCAGCTAGAAAAATTGCATCTAAAGATATTCCGGTATATTCTGAAAGTTCTAAATTACTCGGAATATGCCCTATTTCTTGGGCTAAAGCATATCTTTTTTGTTCTAACTTTTTATAAGTCTTTAAGATATCTTTACTTATCTTTATATTCCGATTATTGGCTAAAGTCCACATCTCCCCATAAATATAGTCATAAGCATAAGTTGAAAATTTGGTATTACCATTACTTTTATACTTCTTTAATGCTTTAAAAAGTCCTAAAACCCCAGCTTGGAATAAATCATTTTTATCAACCCCATAAAAATAATTAGTCATACTCCAAATCATTTTTTCATTATCTTTTAATATCTTTTCATTATTCACCTTTCCACATCCAAACTTTTAAACTTCTAATAATTTTAATGCTAAATCTTCACTAGCAACTATTTTAAGATGCAGTCTTTTTAAAAGATAAGAAATTTCTTTTCTAACTTCACATAAGTATAATTTACCCTTATTTCTTTTCATTGCACATTTGGCATTTAAAAGGGCATCTACTCCGGCTTCATCAAGATAAGTTACATCTTTAAAATTAATAATTAATTTCTTTAAATGATGTTTATTAATAACGGGCACAATATAATTATTAATCTTATAGCAAACATTTCTTTGCAGTTTACCTTTAAATCTTATAAAGAGGACTTCTTGTTCATATTCTAAATCCATCTTTAACATAACATTCACCTGCTATTTTAATATAGTACAAATTTAAAATATTTTAAACAAGTTCGACAAATGTTCTAAAAATAAGACAAATTATTAATTTATTTCGATATAATCTATTACATCTTTTAAAGTATTATTGAAATTCTCAAAATCAGTATTGAACCATTTAATATTCATTTGATTATTAAACCAAGTGTATTGTCTTTTAGCATAATGTCTGGAATTTTTTTTAATTTCCTCTTTAGCATCTTCTAAAGTATAGTAACCATCTAAATATTTTATTACTTCTTTATAACCAATGGCACTTTCTAATATTCTTACTCTTCCATATTTATCTAAAATATTTTTTACTTCATCAAGAAGTCCTTCATCAAACATGGCATCTACTCTTTTATTAATTCTTGTATACAAAACATCTCTATCTGTTGTAAGACCAATAAATTTAACATTATCATAAAGTAACTTAGGTTCTACTTTTTCTTTATTTTCTCTATTTAAAAAGTTTTCTAATCTTCTCCTGTTATTAATATGAATATTAGTATTATTATCTATCTCTTTAACCATTTGATATAATTCAGTATTACTATACTTAGAATAATCTTTTTTCTTTAACTCAGTAAAACGATAATCATAAAGACCGGCTTTTAAATAAAGGCCTGTACCACCTACTATAATAATATTTCTATCTTTATATTTATCTAATAAACATCTTAAATCCTTTTGATAATCAGAAACACTATAATCTTCAGTTGGTTTCTTTATATCAATTAAATAATGGGGAATTTCTTCTTTTTCTTCATTACTTATCTTAGCAGAGCCAATATTTAATTCTTGATAAATTTGCGTAGCATCTGCCCCAATTACAATGGCATTATATTTTTTGGCTAAACTAATACTTAATTTAGTTTTCCCAACTCCCGTTGGTCCTACAATACAGATAATCATAAAATCAACTTCCTAACATCTTTATTTTATCATTATTTACTTAACTTTGCTATAATTTAACCCAAAGAAAAAGACCATTTAAGGTCTTACAGACTGTTGACAAAGTCGAAAGAATTTGAAAAACAGTCTTTTTATTTTGAGAAAAATATAATATAATGAATATG
>CANPYA010000048.1 GCA_947587565.1 uncultured Bacilli bacterium
CTTAGTTTATTACCCACTACTAAAGATGGTTTATTTAATTTAATAACCCGATTTTTAAAATTCTCTTTAATTATTTTGGTTGCTTCATCCATATTTAAGTTCCCGATTAAAAAGATATCACAATTAGATTTAAATAAATCTAGGTAAGCTTCATATAAACTACTTGGGGTAATTTTTTCAATATCTTCTTTTGTCCCCATAACCCGGTAAGCACTTGGTGAATTAATATCCATCTTTTCTAAGGCGGTAGTAATAGCTAGTTTATCTACTGATTCTTTTAAACTTTCCACCTCTTCTAAAACACTCTTTTTCACAATATTAAAATTAGTTAAGTCAAATTCTTGATTTTTAACCCGGGGATTATTTAAAACTTCAAAAGGAAATTTTAAAATATTTTCTAAATATTTCGGGTCGTTGATATATTCGGGCGCAATAAACTCTAAAACAAAAGAAATCGTAAATAAATTCCCAACTTTATTAGTTACCCCATAGAAAATCGATTTATATAATTCTTCTAAGCGAATCGCCATATCTTTTCTTCTTTGATATTTTTTTGAACAATCTGTTAAAATATCGGCTAGAAAAGTAAATATTGGCATCTTTTCTTTTTCAACTTCCCGACTAAAAATTATTTCCATTCGTACAGTTTTAAATTTATCAGTTTTTACTGTATGAATTTGATATGAATTACAATCACATTTTTTATATTCCATAGCACACCTCTAAAACTATTATAGCACATTTACAATTATTTATGAGTTTTTAATCCGGTTATATTCTTGAATTAAAAATTCATCAGTCATTCCCGCAATATAATCAATTACTATCCGATTAACACTATTACTTTGATATTCTTTATTCATTTGTAAATAGTAATGATTATAGATTTTTTCAGAATCATCTTTATTTGTCAAAGCCTTCTTATAATAAGTAAATAATTTATTAAATACTTCTTTTAATTTAGCTACTTCTTCACTACTTAAAGCCTTATTATAGATATTTTCATAATTAAATTTTTTTAAATTTACAATGGCCTTAAAAATCTCGGGACTTAATTCAATATAATTTTTATCATAACTATTTTTAATAATATCAACAATTATGGTATTAACCATATTCCGGTTTTTAACCCCTAAAACATTTTTAATATCTAATGGTATATCTTCTTCCTTAATTATGTCTAATCTTATCGCATCTTCAATATCTTTACCCAGGTATGCAATCATATCACTAATTCTTACGACACAACCTTCTAAAGTCATGGGTTTTAATTCTTTTAAGACATTTTTATCTTGATAAGACTTATGATATTCTTCTAAAAATTCTTCTTTACTTTTTTCTTTTGGGGTATATTTTCCTAAAGCAAATTCCCCATTATGACACATAATAGCATCTAAAACGGGAATCGTGATATTTAAACCGGCTCCATAATTTTCGACATCCATTAAAATCCTTACACTTTGAATATTATGATTAAAATAACCTTCATTATTATTTAAGCTAATTTCATTTAAAATACTTTCTCCAACATGACCAAAAGGGGTATGTCCTAAATCATGCCCTAAAGAAGCGGCTTCGATTAAATCTTCATTCAAATTTAAGGCTCTTCCAATGGTTCTTGCTATTTTACTAACAAATTGCACATGGGTCATTCTTCTACTCGTATGACTATTCTTAGCATGCGTAAATACTTGGGTTTTATCTAAATAACGAGTATAGGCTAAAGAATAAAGAATTCTATCAATATCCCGGTAAAAAGAAGGTCGAAAATCACTATCCTCCTCTTTAAATCTAATTCCTTTTTCATAAGGGCAAGCATATTTACTTAACCCCTTAATTTCCATATTATTATTTATTTCGGTCTCTTGCATTATTTAACCTCTTCAAAACGATATTTTTGTTCTACTTCAGGATATTTTTCTTTATCAACTAAACTAGCAAACATTTCATAAGGTCTTGCCCATTTTAAATGATCACCATATAAGGCTTCATAAATTACAACTTTCTTGTATTCTTTGTCATTATTCGATTCAGAATCATAAACAATATCTAAAACTTTATAAAGTTTACCTTTAAAATGGCGATATGTTGCTCCAATTTTTATTTCTTGCATTATTATTTACCTCCTAAATATAATTTTAATATAAGTAATACTTTAATTCAATCAAAAAATAATAAGTATTTCTACTTACTATTTTTCTTTCTTTTTAAAACAATTAATATAGCACTTCCAATAGTAATAACTACTAAAGGAATAATTAAATAAACTAAATAATTATGATTATTATATATATTTTTATTTATTTTTTGACATTCTTTAACACTTAATTCTGTATTCAGAATATCACAATAATCATTATTTCCATATAAATCAATTATTTTAGTTAATTTTTTAACTATTTTAGCATTAAATCCTTGATAGTAATTACTCCCGATAATTATTAATGGCAATTCATCTTTTTTAATATTTAATTTCTTTTTAGCATCTAAATATAAAGCATTACTTTCGGAATATACCATTTCTAGATAATAGTTTTTATCAGCTTCTTTTTGTAAATATTCTTTAGCTTCTATACAATTCTTACAATCATCACTTGCCAATAAATAGACTTTTAATTTTCCTTGAATTTCCGAATTAGTTACTGTTGCTTTAGTTAATAATGGATAAAACAACAAAATTGTTATTAATAAATATTTTATTTTAGACATCATTTCTCTCCTTTATTTAAAAAGGCATAATGTTTTAAACATTACACCCTTTTTTATTATTCACTTTGAACTTTTTGAATATCAGTTCCGCCATCATTTGCAAGTGTATCTTTTTCTTCATCATTAATTAAGTATTTAACTGTTACATTAGTATGATTTTTAGTTCTAATAGTAATACCCCCAAATGTTTTATGGTCACTATTAGCTTCAACAAATAATTTTGTATTATTACCACTTTCCGTTTCTAATGTAGCTGTTTTACCACTAGCCTCTTTTAGTAATTTAACATAATACTTATTACCATTATTTTCTCTATTACTTGGTGTATTAGATGAAATTCTAATTGTTGGATTACCAGCAGCAAATGTTTTTATGATAATATCACTATAATCTTCACTTGCATTTTTAGCATAAAATGAATTTAGATTTATTATTGAATTATCAGCAAGTGGTCCATCAATATTAATATAATTTTGAACATTACCTTTAAAATCAGACCATCTAATATTTGCTCTTATACTAGTTTCATCAGTAATTTTAAGAGCATTTGCTACAGCAACAGAACCAGTATAGTTTATTACTGAACTTAAGAATTCAAAATCATTTTCTTTAACATTTATTACTGCTCCATCATTAGTTGAAGCATCACTTGCATTAATTGTTAAATTTTGAATCACTACATTACTAGCAGTAATATTTATGGCTTTTACATTTAATTGTCTTTTTTTATCAATTGGATTTTTACCAATTATTGTTACTGCTCTATTTATAGTTAAAACACCATCAGGTAATACTTGTTCATCAGTAACTTTTGTTAAATCTAGTGAATTAGTATCAACATATATTACTCTTTTACTACCCTTTAATTCACTTATAAAATCTGAAACATTATCAACATGGACAGCATTACTTTTAACACTAATACAAAATGAAGGATAATATTCGGCATCAGCATAAGCTTTTGGCAATGGATTAGATGAATCATATAAATCTTTTGGTTTATTAGTTGAACATGATGTATCATCATCAGTAGCAAAGACATCTTTTGCTACACTAGTTGAATAACCAATATTTGTATAATGTTCACCATCATAGTCAAATTCTTTGAAAGTTTTTAAAAATTCATCTTCATCTGTAGGTAATTTTGGACTTTCGCCAGCTTTAGCATATCTTGTAAATGGGAATTTAACTCTACTTTTAAAATTAGTAAATGTTATTGTATAAATATGGGAATTCTTTTCTTGATTATAATAATTAACATATTCGTATGAAGAGTCTTTTTCTTTTTTATCACTATGACTTGATTTGTCAGCTAAATCTTCATAATCCGTAATCTTTTCTTTAATTACTTTATTTGCCGTATATCCGTTATTTTTTAAATTAATTGTTGCTGTTGTATCATTTTTAACTTGAACAGCAGGAATATCATATTTTTCAGTTTCAAAAGTTAAATTATCAATATTAACAGTTGCAACGGCATTTCCTTCTACTCTAAATGCTGCCTCTGTTAAACCTGCAACTTCTAAGTGATCAAAAGTAACTGGACCATATTTAATATCAAACATTGTTGCAATACCATTACCAGTTAAACTTTTTGATGCATTATTATCGCCTTTAATAGTAACTCGTCTATTGACTACAAAAGGACTAGCTATATTTGCAATATCATTAGCAATCAAGATTTCTTGAACTTTAGATTTAGTTTCTCTATTACTTAAAATATCTCTTAATTCTTCCTCAGTTTTTACAATTAGATATTTTGATTCAAATGTAAATTTATAGTCACTATTTGAATTTTCTAAAGTTACTGTATTATCTAAAGCACCAATTACTAAGGAATAAGAATTATTAGCACTATTAGCAATATCTGAAATAGTTGTAGTATTTGCTTTTTCTTCTGTTAACAATTCTTTATATAAATTTTCAGCAGCACTTGCTATATTATCTTTTGATTCATTAGCATTAAATGTTACAGTTTTTTCTTCATTAATTTTTAAAGTAATATCTTTAATTTCACCTTTTCCTAAAACTTCTGCTATTTTTTCAGGAATGATTGTTTTATTTAAATCACTTAATAAAGTATGTGGTTCTTTAACATCAATAGTTATATTATTTCCTGATTTACTAAATGTATAATTAACATTTTTATTAGTGTTATTTATTTCATTAATTACAGCTTGAATATATGCATCAGCATCTAAAGTCCAATGGGCAGTTAATGTTAGATTTTTGTCTAATGTTTTAGTTTCTAATTCAGCATTATTTAAAGCAACTTTTTCTTCGCCATCATACCAACCTGCAAAAGTATGATAAGGAACAGTGTCTAATTCAGGAACATTAGAACCAATTTTATCGCCAATATATAAATTTTCATTAAAAGTCTTATTAGTTTTAGCACCATTCTCATCTAAAAAATTATAAGTAATAGATGCTTTAGGTTCAAATGTAACACCTGCACATGGTATTGTATATTCTTTTTCTATATATTCATAATTACCTTGACCATCAAAATCAACTTTATATGTTATTGGAGTCTTATTAACATTATCTAATCTAAATAATACTGCATCATAGAAGGTTGTAATTGGTGTTTGTTCTACAAAATTACCATCACCTTTATCAATATATAATCTCCAGTTACTAGAATATTTTTGAGTTTCTGGAACGATTACTTTAATTGCTACAAAATAACCAGTTGATTTATCATTATAATCAGCAGCACTTAAAAGAGTTTGTTCTTTTACTATTCCTTGAATTCCTTGATTATGGTCTTCAGGAGATACATAAGTCACATTAGTTAAGTCTTTATTATAACCATATGTTGTAGTTAATTTATTCTTAGCTTCTTGATTTATAACACCATCATGTTCATAATATTCAGCACTAAAGTCAATGATTTGATATTGTACACCAGTTGATTCTTTTTGAAATTTTAAACCAGTATCAGTCCAATTAAAAGTATAAGTCACTGCTTCATATTCTTCAGATTCACCATCTAAATCAACAGTTATAGCAAATTCTTTAGTTGAATCTTCAGGATTAAGCATTACTAAAACATAAACTTTATTTTGACCTTCAACTTTGTTTACCATTTTAGCATTATCAGGTATTGTAATTTCAGTACTATCTTTAATTTGTTCTGCTAAATTCAAAGTAAGACCTAAATAATAATTAGTTGGTTCGGTAAATGTATCAGCTTTAATACTATTATATATTGGTAATAAACCTGTTATAGTTACATTATTTTTATCTATATTAAATTTAGTATTATAACCATTTACAGTACTTAAATCATAATCAAAACTAGTTTTTAATTGTTCTTTAGCATCTGCATCATTGTCTATTTCTTCAACTGTTAATGATGTTTCTTTTACTAATTTTAAATCTGTAAAATCAAAAGTATAAGTTACTTCATCATAAGCTTTACATTTATCTTCTTCACAATCACCATCAGCATCTACTTTTACCTCAAATGTTTTTCCCGCCTCAAGATTTATTTTATGTAAAACTGTTAAAGTTCCATCATCATTAAAGCTACTATAACCAATTGTTTTAGTTTTTCCAGTACCATTAGGTAAAGTTACTTTTACATCTTCTGTTAAATTTTCCACTTTAAGAGTATAAACAAAATAATAACCATCAGGAGTTGCAAATACCCCATCATGTAAAGTTTGTTGTTTTACTTTACCAGTGACATTAAATTTATAATTATTTGCTGGTGTTATATTATATGAATCTTCTATTGTATAATCCCAACTATTTAAGTCAGCAATATCTTTTTGATTCTCTGCTCTATCACCAACAGTAACTTTTGTTTCACCTTCAAATTTTAATTTTGACCAATCAATTGTTAATGTTGTTGCTTTGTAATCTTCACCAGCACCATCTAAATCAATTTCTAAAGTTGATATTTTTTCTTTAGCATCAGGACTTAAAGCAATTAATAAAGTAAGGCCTTTTTTATCACCATCTCTAACTTCAAATTCTAATTTTTTACCATTAGGATCTTTAATATTCCAACTTTTACCAATAATTGTTGGGTCATAACCTTCTGGTACTTCCATTTCAAATACTATACCTAAAAAATATTTTAATGATGCATCACCATATTTTTCACCAATAGTTGTATTTTTTAATGCAACACCAGTTACATTTAATGTATTATTACTTGCATCATAATCAAATTTTAAAGTATTATCATTTGCTGTAAAACCATATTCACTAAATTTTTCAGTATATTGTGAATCAAAATCTTTAAATATGACATTTTCTTTATTTATTTTTGTTTCTTCTGGTATGAAATTATAATCAATATACCGAATATCTAATTCTGTATCATCTGTTAACTCTGTTGTTCCTACTAAATTTTTAGATTGAATTTCCCAAGCAGTAAAACTTCCTGTATTCTCATCTCTATCTCGACTTATTCTATTAATAGTCATAGCATCATAAGCTGCTTGTGAATAATCTTTGCCTTCGCCAGCAACACTAATTGTTTTAGCTGCTAACATAAAATCTTGAATTTGTAATTCATGCTTATTTGTAAAAGCATAATTACCAATAACATATATTTCTCTTGCTCCACTTACTCTTTCTTCAACTTCTTTTTCCAATTCAGAAACTGTCATTTTCTTGGCATAAGTTGGAGTTATAAAAACAAATAAGAGAAATAAACCAATAATTATTTTTTTAATTTTATCTTTCATATACTAATTCCTTTCTATATATTCCTTGATAAATATTTTACTTTTGCCTTAACATCTTTACCATTAAATTTTAAAATAGCAGTTGTGACTTTTTCATCAACATCGTTTGAATCAATCCGCTCATCTTCAAGAGCATAAGTTATACCATTATATGTAAATAATGCTGTATCTTGATTCACTCCATTAGCTACAACAGAAGTTATTTCATATTGAACTACACTTCCTCCTGGTTGAACTAATTTAGTTAAAGTAATAATATATTCAACTACGGTAATTTCATATTCATAAGTTTTTCCGTTAGATGCTGTCACTTTTATTTTAACAGTACCATGAGATTTACCAATAACTGTACCATCACTATTAACTGTTGCTATATTTGGATTACTACTTTCCCATTTTAATGTTTTATCTGTTGCATTACTTGGAGTAATGTTGGTTGTTAATTTAATAGATTCATCAACATAAACTTCTTTAGCACCAGAAATTACAACATTATCAACTGCTACTTTTGGTGTTTCTTGTTCTCCAGTTGAAGGTGTATTCCCTGTTGATGGATTTGTTGGAGTACTAGGTTTATCTTCTGGTGTTGTTGAAGGTGTACTAGGTGTTGATGGATTACTTGGAGTTGTTTCTGTCTTCTTTTCTTTAACCTCTATACTAATTGACGCTTTCTTTTCCCCATCAACTGTTGTTACAGTAATTGTAACTTTACCACTTTTAATTCCTTTAACATTACCATTTTTATCTACTGTTGCAATGTTTGGATTACTACTTGTCCAAGTAACTTCTTTATTAGTGGCATCTTTTGGTTTAATACTAGCCGTAAGTTTAATTGACTCACCAACATTAACTTCTTTTTTACCACTTATAGAAACACTCGTAACAGATATTACATTATCTTCTACTTTAACCTTACAAGTAGCTTTATACTTACCGTCTTTAGTAGTTACCGTAATTATAACTTCACCTTTCTTTAAGGCCTTTAATTCACCATCCTTAACGGTTACAATTTCTTCATCGCTACTAGACCAAACAAGTTCTGAAGTTGCGCCTTCCGGTGTAAAGATAACACTTAGTAAACCAGTTCCATTAGGTTTTAAAGTAAGTAATGTAGCATTTAAAGATATTCCTGTTACTTCTTTTTCAACTTTTTTCCATCTCGCCTCTAAAACCATATTTTTAGTAATTTTTTCACTAAAATCAAATAGTTTACCATCTAGATACCAGCCTAGAAATTCATAACCTTCTCTTGTTGGATCCTTTGGTTTTGTTAAAGTATCATCTTTTAAAACTGTAACACTTGTAACATTACTACCACCTTGTGAATCAAAATTAATAACGTATTCTTTTTTACCACAGCCTTTAACTAATAATAGAATTATAATGATAACTACTATTAGTCCACCAACTATGGCTAATATTTTTTTGTTTTTGTCCCTCATAAAATTTTTCTCCTTCCTTTTAGTTAAAAAATAATAAATAATTTTACCTATTTATTATACGTATTAATTATATGCTTGTCTATAAGCATCAAAAAACAATTTTACCAATTTATGTAAATAATACCTAGCCTAACTCCTTCCTAATTATATTTTTCACACACCGTATCAATTGTCTTTGTATCTATATTATATTATAAATTCAATTATTTCCGCAAGCCCTATTTGATTAGTTTACTTGAAAAACGTATAGATAAATAAGCACTTGCATATTTTCCATACGAATATTGCCAATTACTTGCAATTTTTTCAAAGGAATAATTAAAAAGACATTAAAAAACTTAAATCAAATTGACTTAAGTTTTAATATTTTATTTAGCCTTCTACTTCTTCTTCAGGAGTATCTGCTAATAATTTTTCTTCTAATGCTTCACTAGCATCATCATCTAATAATTGCTTTTCTAAATCGATATCAATATCACTATATTGTCTTGCTCCAGTACCAGCTGGAATTAATTTACCAATAATGACATTTTCTTTTAGACCAGCAAGATAATCAGTTTTACCTCGCATTGCGGCATCAGTTAATACTCTAGTTGTTTCTTGGAATGATGCTGCCGATAAGAATGAATCAGTTTCAAGTGATGACTTCGTAATACCTAACATGATTGGATTTCCTTTAGCAGGAACACCACCACTTAAGATAACTGGTTTATTACCATCAGTAAATTCTCTTAAACTAACAGTTAAACCTTCAACAAAGTC
>CANPYA010000049.1 GCA_947587565.1 uncultured Bacilli bacterium
AGCAAATACATCAATTTTTTCCATATTAAATATTCCTTCCTAACTTATATGCTTCTTCATAATATTTCTTTGGCATCATTGATACTGTTCCTGCACCTTTCGCATATATTCTTGAAAATGCATGTAAGAAAATAAAGTATCAAAGTATTTATCTACTGCCCCATAAGTAAAGTCTTCATCATTATTCCACGCGGTCATGATTACACCAACTTTTAAATTCTTATTGGTAATTTGCATTGTCTTCGCATAAAAACGATCAATCATCATTTTTAACTGACTACTCACATTGTAATAATAAACAGGAGAGGCAAAGATTAGGGCATCAGTTTCTAATATTTTATTTAAAATCTCATTTCCTTTATCGCCTTGGATACAATTACCATTCATACCACAAGCATTACATCCCAGACATGGATGAATATCGGTATGAACTAAATCAATTACTTCGACATCTTTCCCGGTATCTTGTGCCCCTCTTACAAATTCTTTCACTAAGGTATTTGATGTTCCGTTTTTATGAGGACTACCAGCCAGAACAACTATTTTCATTTAAGACCTCCCAATATCTTCTCTAATCCCATTTTTAACATTTCTTGATCGGTATAAAATTTATATTCCAAATTGGCTTTATTTATTGCTTCTTTCATTTTATCCGTTAAAGATGTATAAGGGTAGATTCCTACTAAAAAAGGCAATATAGTAAATGTGATTTCTTCGGCTTCACTACTTTTGATATGAAAAAATTTACATAAGCATTGTTCTAATAAAGAAATAGATTCTTTAAAGGCTAATTTAAAATTAGTTATACTTTCCACCCGACTATTAGCTTCCATCTCAAACATATTCATTGAAATAAGTTTTAATAAAATTTTCCGTTTTATTAAAGAATCAGTAATTTTATTTATAAAATCTTTTTTTGATAGTTTTTTATTTTGACTGAGAATATTAGTTAAATCTTCATTCCACTTTAAATACTCTCTTTCAAGTAGCGCTAAAAATATTTCTTCTTTCGTTTGAAAATAATTATAAATAGAAGTTCTACCAACACTTATTTCATCGCCAATAAGTTTAATGTTGATATCTTTAAAATCTAACTTTTGATATAGTTTTTCACAAGCATTAATAACTTCTTCTTTTCTTTCATCAATGAGTCGCTTTGCCATTTTGTTAACCTCCAACTGACATACTATCAATACAATAATACTATTTTAATGACACAGTGTCAATATATATTATGCAATTTTAAATTAAAAAAATAGCTATTTTAAATTTAGCTATCTTAAATCTCATATAATTTAATTAACAAAAATTTTTTGAAATATATCTTCGACAAAATTATTATCATTCATTTTGCTTTCTAAATACTTATTGAAATTATTTTTATTAACGCCATCTTCAGTTATATCTTCAAAATGAGGATACAATTCACTTACTTGTTTTCTACTTACTGTATAGGTATTCCCACTAAAATTAAAAGTAATTGACTCGACATTATCGATTAAAGCAAATATCGATACAGAGTTATAAACTAGTGCTTTTTCTAAATAATGACTTTCATTAATATACCAATCAGTAATATGATAATCAATCGTAAGCCCTAAATTTTCCGAATCAATTTCAAATACATATCCATATTCTGCAAGTGGTAAACTATCTATTAAATGACTATCATTACTATTATTACCAACATATTTATTTTTAAATTTAATTATCGTATCTATTCCTGATTTATCGCGATTAAATGGTGTTAATGGAATATTATCTTCCGTATATATTTTTTTAGAATCCACAATATAATATTCATTTTTAGTATTTCTATTTATCCTATATACATTACATAAAGGTGATTCATACAAAATGATATCATCACTTGTTTTAATAAGATAAGAAAAACGTGGCGGAATTTTATTTAAAACGACATTAGTATAGTCAAGGACAATTAATAAAATAAAACCAAATATAAAATAGATTACCCCTAAAAATAATTTTTTAACTATTTGATTCTTTCTTATATTAATAAAACCTAAAGTAGATAATAATAATCCCATTACGGAAAAAATCGCACCCCAACTACTTTCTGTAGGAAAACTAGAAAAAGCCACAAAGATTAAAAAGATACCTAAAAGCATCATAAATTTAGCAATTTTACGATCTTTCGCATCAACTAATTTATTGGAATAGTTAAAAGTATCAATAATATTTTGTTCTAATTTTTCTTGATATTCTTGTTCTATTACTTTTTCGCCACTAAGTAAATCATTAACTGTTATTTTTAAAATTTTACATAACTCGACCATAATAGAGGCATCAGGAAGTCCCTTACCACACTCCCATTTCGATACCGCTTTAGAAGTTATTCCTAATTTCTCTGCCAGTTGTTCTTGGGTTAAATTTTGTTCTTTTCTTTTATTGGCAATAAATTTACCTATTTTTTCTTGATTCATATTTCTTGCTCCTTTCAAGACAACTATACAATATTAAGATTAATTTTAACACCTACTATTAGTAGAGTTATATTTTTTTGCTTATATGCTTATATGCATTTCTTTCGATATAGGCTTTCTTCCGATTATTTTCCCAAATACCATAAGTAAAACCAATAATCATAAATATATATTGTATTCCATTATCTTTTATAAAACCATAAATTATAAATCCCACAATAACAAACATAGAAAAAGTTAATTCCAAAAAATGCTCTTTATCCCATTTATCACCATAATATTTTATCTTCTCTTTTAAAGTAAACGAACTATTTTCTAGAGCATTAAATAAATTATTATCGGCTTGTTCTTTAAATTCTTCTTCTTTAATTTTTTCACCACTAAAAAAATCATTTAAAGTTATTCCTAAAATACTACATAATTCTTTATACAAAGAGACATCTGGTAAACATCTTCCATTTTCCCAACGACTTACTGACTTAGCAGTTACTCCTAATTTTTCGGCCAGTTGTTCTTGAGTTAATTTTTGTTCTTTTCTTAACTTAGCAATAAACTTTCCTATTTTTTCTTGATCCATATTTCTTACTCCTTTCAAGAACAATTATATAACTACTATAAAATATTAACAGGACATAAAGTGAGAGTTATATTTTTTTACTTATTCTTTAACTCTATAACTACTAACTCAGGCCGATTATTAACTCTAAATGGTAAAATACTATTACCAATTCCCCGGCTTACTATCATTTTTGTATTACTCATTTCATAAACACCACTAGTATATTTAGGAAACAAACCTTGATTAGGAGCAATTAAACCACCAATAAAAGGTATTCTTATTTGGCCACCATGAGCATGACCTGTTAAAACTAAATCAAAACTATTTTTAGCATAAGTTTCTATAAGTTCAGGCCTGTGAGATAATAAGATATTAAATTTATTTTTATCATATTGAATAGGAATTAAATTATCTTCTACTATCGTTGAATCATCTCTATATGTATTCAAATTAAAACTTAGATCATCAATACCTATCAAATTTATTTCACTATTATCTTTTTTAATTACTTCTAATTTGTCATCTAAAATAGTTACTTTATTTTCTTCAAGTTTATCTTTAAACTCAGCATAGTTTTCTATTCTAGCCTCATGATTACCAGTAACATAATAAATCGGTGCAATATTATTAATTTTTTTCACAAACGATATAGCAATATCAATATTTGTTTTATAAGCATCTATTAAATCACCAGTTATAACTATTATGTTAGGATTAGAATTTTTTATTTCTTTGACTAAATCATTTGTTAATTTTTTGGATTTTGTATTATGAAAATCGGAAATTTGGATAATTTTAAAACCAACAAAATCCTTTGGAATTTTACTACTTTCCATAGTATAAACACTAATTTGTAAATAATTGTTTTCAAAGTATAGATATAAACCAATAAAAAACAGTAAAGTAATACTAATTAAAATAATAATTATTGTTTTTCTTTTTTTCATAAACTACCTCCATTTCAATAAATATGATTTGTAATCTTTTTTCTTAATATTCATTCTTAAATTATATTAATATTTTTAAAAAATTAATTATTAAATTTTTCAATTATTTTTTTTATATCTAATGCACATAACTCTTCAACTTTAACTTCCGTTTCTTGATATTTACTAGCATTTGATTCAAATAAAATATAGAGATTATCATTTTTAACCATTATTTGTTCTAACATAGGTGGGAATGTTAATTTGATTCTTTTCATATTTGTAATATCCTTTTTAGAATCATCAAATTTATAAATTTGTAAATGCGAATCATTTTTTTGACCATACGAAGAACTTAAGATAAGGTATTTACCATTTTCAGTATTATAAAAAGTCATACCTTGAACTAATATTGGACAGAAATAATTTTTTTTAAACTTTAATTTTATATCATTTTCTTCATAGGTTATTTGATATTTTTTTATTCTACCTTTGCCCATATTAGAGAAACTTCCAATATATAACATATCATCATCTATACATAAATAAGCAATTTCCTGTTTAGTTTTATCATTATAATTTTTTAACCCGGAACTGATATTATTAAATTGATATTTAGGCTCTACATAATTACTATATAAAAATTCGTTTGAATCATAAACATTTAATACTCCATCATTATCAGGTATCCATATTAAATTATTTTTTTCATCATATATAATACTACCTACATGAGATGTTGTATTTAACATCACTTTATTAATTATTTTACCTTTTCTATTTAAAACATCAACTACTGAACTTTGTTCTTCATTATAATCATAAGCTGTAATTAAAATATTGTTATCTACTATTGCAATTCCTTGTGGAATCATATCATTTAAAAACGGCAATTTTATATTAGCACTTTTTAACACTTCAAAGAAATCTGGATATATATTTGCAATATAATTTAAGTTTTTGTTTATTATGTTTTCATTATAAAAATTTTCCATATTGTATTCAGTATTTGAATTTTCTAAATTAAGATTATTATTTTCTACTTTTTCGGGTTTTATGTTATTGCTATTTTTATATTAGAATTAAATTTTTGAGCATAAAATACTAATTGTGTAATTGTAAAAACTACAACAATTAAAGCAAGTGATACTACAAAAATTTTAAATAAATACTCTTTTTTCATATTTCCTACATATATAAAGCATAAATAAATTGCTTTACAAACTTATTCTATCATTTATTCTATAATTTTTCAACCGATATCGGCGCATATTTTTTAATGATTTAATCTATAATTTAGATTAGAGGAGAAGTAGAAATATGTTATTTAGAGAAGCAATAAGCAAAAGAATAATCGAGTTATGTGAAAAAAACAATGTTAGTCCAAATAGATTAGCAGAACTTTCTACAATTCCACCATCTACATTAAGAGCTACTTTAAATAATAATGTTCTTAATCCTAGTGCTACCAATATATATAAAATTTGTAAAACTTTTAAAATTTCTATAAAAGATTTTTTTGATAGCGATTTATTTAATGATAAAGACATTGAAGATATTTAATTCAGTAAAAAAAGCAAAAAATTAATTAATCTTTTACTTTTTTATTTTTTCTATTTATTAGATATATTAAAAATGTAATAGTAGAAATAATACTTATTCCTCTTGATATATATATTGTTGGTGTTTTTATATACTTAACAATAATTGTTCCCTTATCAATACTACCTATTTCAACTAATACTAATCCATTTTCGGATTCTTTTACATTAAGTTTTTTATTTTCTATTTTTGCTCCATACCCTTTATAGTATATAAGGGGTAATTCTATATTAGTATCATCATATTCATTGGTAAAATCAACTATTATTTTATTATCAATAGTTTTATGTGTAAATGAAATATTATTATTTGATGTTATTACATTTCCTCTATTTTTTATATATTTCAAATCTACTTTTAAAGGTAAATATTCTTTAAAGCCTAAATGATAATTTTTTAATGTTATGTCTTTATCAAAAATTGTATTTATTGTAATAGATATAAGTGAAATTGATGATAAACAAAATATAAGTAATAATTTATTTAATTTTGCTTTTTCATTTTTACATATTTTTGAAATCAATATTCCACCTGCTATGGATAAAAGAAGAGTTGTTATAAAAAATAATCGCCACGGGAATTGTATAATTGAAAATATTGATTCAAATATTTTCCAAGGAAATAAATTACTTGATAAAAATAAACATACTATGCCTATAATAAAACATTCCGTTAGAAACCGATCTTTTATTTTACTTTTAAATTTTTGGATAATTAAATATATAAATACAATACCTATCCCAGCTGGCATCCAAGGTTTTGTATGTAAAATTATTTCTAAAAACAAGGCATAAAATGGGATAGTTCTACTTGCTATTTTACTTATTCGACTTACATTATTAAATACAAATTCTCCGGATATCATCTGTTCTAGCATAGGAAATATAAAATAACTAGTTATTAAAAGGGTTATTAAAGCTGATATAATTAAATACTTTATTCTTTGTTTTTCATTTACAAATTCTCTAAAGTTTATTATAACAAATACTAATAATAACAAACATATTATAAATGTACTTAAAACATGGGACAATATAAGCCCACTCATACCTATTACTAGTATATAAAATTTTTTATAGTCTTCGTATATTATTTCATAGATACCATATATTACTAAAGGGGCGAATATAAATGCTAATGCTTCACCTATTGCTGATCTTGAAAAAACATCAACAAGTCTATATGAAGCAAAGGCATATATTATTGATGATATTATTGATGCATAATTATTTTTACTAATACCTTTAACACTTATATACATAGTTATAATTGAAAATAAATTTATGAGAAATAAAAATATTTTATATGATGTATATATATCTATTCCGATATAATGTATAAAAGCCGGTATATATAAAAATATGTCAGGATAAAAAAGTGGATTTGCATATCCATAACCATTTAAATAATTTGAATAAATGCAAGGAAATAATTCAATTTCAAAGCTTTCTTTTATTCCTTTTATTCTAGACAAGTGAAATAATAGGTCATGTCCGTATTTTAAGGTAGTTGTAAAAATTGATGCTGAACTTAATAGAGCCAAAAATACTAAAAACATTATTCTATTTCTTTTATTATAAATTATTTTATTATACAAATTTGAAACAAACTTCATTTTTTCACCAATTAAATTTTATCAAATTACTTAAGCAAATTCTATATAGACTAATTAATTTAATAAATTTTACAATATAAACTTGTAAAAATTGATGTTAAAAATCAATCTCTCAAATCTAAATTAACTTTTTAAGTCAATAAAAGAGCATCAAAATAGTGCTCTTTAAATTTATTTGTTTATTATTTATTAATTAATCTTTTCATATTTGACATTTAATTCTTTATCAACACTTATTTTATATTCTCTTTTATCAATTAATTCTTGATTATTAAATGCTGAAACTTCAACAGTGGTTGTTCCTTTTTGCTTAGGAATAAAATGTAATGCTATATTATATTTTTCATTGTCTAAATCCATTTTAGAATTACCATAATCTAACTTTGCTTCAACAACTCTTTTATCTAAAACATTAACTTTTACATCAGGAGATAAATAACTTTTATTTTCATGAATTAAATTAATATCTAATATAACATTAGTATATTTATTTTCTTTTTGATAATTTACATTATAAAAATCTAATCTTTCTTCTATTCTTTTAATATCTACCTCATATTTTGAAGGATTATTATTAAGTAAATCCTTAACTAAATATTTATCTTTACTATTGATAATTGCGTATACTTGATCACTCTTTTGACATAGAAAGTAATAGTTATAAAACTCATCTTCATAAAATTTATCTAGAGCCTCATCACATATATCATTGGATTCATCAACTATTTGCATTTCATAATGTAAAGTATCCAAATTTTCTTGATATAAAGAATTACGATATTTAATTAAAAGAATCAAGAGAATTAAAATTACTCCAATGATACAAAAGATTTTTATTAATTTTTTTATATCAATTTTATTTTTTTCAAGTAAGAAAATATTTTTAACTAAATTATCTATTTCTTTTATTTTTAAAACTTTAAACATTAATAAAGAACCACCAACATTAAGAATTATATCATCAATATCAAATCTACCAACATAACCAATTAATTGAATAATTTCAATGCCTAAAACAATAGATAAAATGGTTAGAAAAAAATATTTTAATTTATTTTCTTTTGAAAACAAAAGTGGTAAAAAGAAAGCCATAGGCATTAAAGCCACAAAATTACCAAAAACATTATAAATAATAGTGCTTGTACTGGTTAGATTATTAAAATTTTCAATTAAATATTCATAAATAGTTCGAAAAGGAATTAAATTAACAGACTCTTTTAAATATTCCATATTGGGTTTTATAAATAAAAATCCTTGTCTACCCCATGAACTATCAAATAAAGTTAAATTTAAAAATAGTAAAATATATAATATGAAATATATCCATAAATTTATTTTAAGGGGTTTGTTAGTTTTATAATATTTAGAAAGTAAAATTCCTCCAAAATAAATAAGTAAACAAGATATAATAATAAAAATTAAAGTTGTTTTAAATTCAATTATTACTTCAGGTCTAATAGCAATTAATATATAAAAAACTACTAGAAATAAAGCTAGACTATATAATAAATAACCACATATTTTCTTTTGCATAATTTTAACTCACTCCTACAAATTATAATTAATCTTTATAACAAGTTGCTAAATCATTTTCTAAATCAAAATCATTTAAATTATTATAAACATATATTTTATAATCATTATTTGTTGCTGTTTGATATCCTTTGTATTTTTTATTAAAGTATTTATCAAGTTCATTAATTATTTTATCATCAGTAGTTTTTAAAATTACATAAATACCTATTTTGCTCTTCATTACATAAGAGTATTCTAAATTATTTTTATCATATTCAATTAAATTTTCTAATTTTTCTTCTTTTGGAATAATTTTTTCAGAAGTTATATAAGCTTCTACTTGGCTTTTAAGACAATTTAATAATTTTTCATTATTATCTTTTATAGTAGAATTAAGATCTTGATTATCTTCCAAATTTTCGTTATATAATCTTGGTTCCCATTTAAATATTGTTTTTTTATTACTTGTATTATAGCAATAAGTATCTACTATTATCCCTTTATCAATGTAATTAATTTCCCCATTTTTATCATAATACTTTCTTATATGTATTATAGGATTATTATTAAAGATTTTCGCTTGTAAAGTATCAAGTGCAATAATCCCAACCAAAACTCCTAAAACAATTAAAATAATTTTTATACCTTTTTTCATAATTCCTCCATTTTTTCAAATTACTATTTAATTCACTCATATAAATTTATTAGCCTATATAGTCTGGATTAGCACACAAACTCAATTTTATATTGATTTGATTTAAAAATTCATCAAGTGAATTGTTAGCTGTATTCTTTTCAATAGTATAACAATATCCATAATCTTTTTGAACATATTTATCACTCATATAGATTTCATATTCTG
>CANPYA010000050.1 GCA_947587565.1 uncultured Bacilli bacterium
GTTTTTTAATGATATTCATATAAGAATAAGATTTGTTTTATTAGTTATTATTATTGTTTTAATTTTAGTTATCGGCAAAGTATTTTATATTCAAGTAATTTCTTACAATAAACTATCGCAAATTACCGAAGATTTATGGAGTAGAAAGATGACTATTAATGCTCCAAGAGGTGATATAGTTGACCGTAACGGGAATATTTTAGCCACCAGTATTGTAACGACCACCATTTATGTTGTTCCTAATCAAATTCAAGATAAAGAAAAAGTTTCCAAAGATATTGCGGAGATTTTAAATTGTGATTATGATGATGTGTATAAATATGTATCCAAACATAGTAGTATGGAAATTATCCGAAAAGGAATGGATTTAGATAGTGAAACCGCCGATAAAATAGATGCCCTTGGTTATGATGGGGTTTATCTTGTTTTAGATTCTAAAAGATATTATCCTTATGGGGAAACTCTAGCCCATATTATTGGTTTTGTCGGTAGTGATAATCAAGGTTTATCCGGACTAGAACTTACTTATGATAAATATTTAACGGGTACTAATGGCGAATTAAAATATTATAGTGATGGTAAAGGCAATAAATTAGAAATACCGGATAGTTATGTCGCTCCGACCAAAGGAATGACTTTAGAATAAACTTAAGATATTGAACTTATTAAAGCGGTTGATAATGAAATTGATAATGCGATGAGTAAATATGATTCCGAATCTGCTTTAGCGATTGTCATGCGACCTAAAACTGGTGAAATTTTAGCGATGGGAAGTAAACCATCATTTGACCCGGCCAATTATCAAAAATATAGTGAAGAAATAATTAATCGGAACTTACCGATTTGGAAGACCTACGAGCCCGGATCGACCTTCAAAATTATTACCCTCGCGAGTACAGTCGAAGAAGGAACAGTTGATTTAATGAAAGATACTTTTACGGATGGTGGTGCCATAACTGTTGATGGAGCAACTTTGCATTGTTGGAAACATGGGGGTCATGGTACGCAAACTTATTTGGAAGTTGTCGAAAACTCTTGCAACCCAGGATTTGTTTCTTTAGGTCAAAAATTAGGGGTCGAAAAATTAATGGGTTATATTAGAGGTTTTGGTTTTGGAAGTAAAACGGGAATTGACTTAAATGGGGAAGGTAATGGGATTTTATTTCAAAATAGTAAAATGGGACCTGTAGAACTTGCAACCACCGCTTTTGGGCAAGGAATAAGTGTGACACCAATTCAACAAATTACGGCGGTATCCGCAGTTATTAATGGAGGTAATTTATATACACCTTATGTGGTATCTTCCATTATTGATGATAGTAGTAAATCAATTATTTATGAAAATAAACCTCAAGTAAAAAGAAGTGTGATTAGTAAAGAAACAAGCGCCACTGTTAGATTTGCTTTAGAAAGTGTTGTTGCAAATGGCACCGGAAAGAATGCCTATATTGAAAATTACCGGGTTGGAGGTAAAACGGGAACTGCTCAAAAGGTAAGTAATGGTAAATATATGGTTGGTAATTATATTTTATCTTTTATTGGTTTTTTACCGGCAAATGATCCCGAAGTTATTGTTTATGTCGCGGTTGATAATCCGAAAGGCGTAACTCAATATGGGGGAACAGTATCAGCTCCAATTGCACGAAGTATTATGATGAGTGCGATTGAAACTTTGAAGATAAAAGAACAAAGTGGCGGTATGCTTAAAGAATATAGTTATCTAGATGTTAAATATTTGCAAGTGCCAGATGTGGTTGGGATGACTAAAGAAGAAGCAACAAAGGCTTTAAAAGAATTTAAAGTTAAATACAGTGGAACTGGAAATAAAGTTGCTTTTATGTCACCAAAGGCTAACACTTTTCAAAGTGTGGAAACAACTATAACTTTACTTTTAAATTAAAGATTAGCATATTATTTAGTAATAATTGTTAAATTATTGTAAATTTTTGTCAAACTAGAAATAAACTACTAATTTTAAAGGCATATTTGTTGTATAATAAAAAGAGAGGTGGAATATATGTTAATACTAGCGAAAGCAGCAATGGCTATGATGTTAGGTTTTACTTTAGCCATAGCAAGTGGTCTCATTTTTATTCCCTTACTTAGAAGATTAAATATTGGTCAAACAGTAAGTAGAGAAATTAATAAAAGACATTTACTTAAAGAGGGAACACCAACAATGGGGGGAATTATCTTTATTTTTCCCGTTATTCTTTCTTTAATTTTATTATATATCAATGGTAGTATTTCGATAAGTTATAATATTGCAATTGTTGTCTTTGTCTTTTTAGCCTATGCTCTTTTAGGAGGCATTGATGATTATTTAAAAATTAAATTTAAAAATAATGCTGGTTTAAGTATTGTCACCAAATTTTTAATTCAAATGTTTATTGCCTTAGTCTTCTTTTATTTATTTATGCGGGGTGGTGGTAATTCAACTTTAGTTTTCTTTGCCTTAAAGATTACCATTCCTTTAGGCTGGATGTTTGGTTTATTTATTTTATTCTTACTTGTTGGTACTACTAATGCGGTAAATATCACAGATGGACTAGATGGTCTTGCGGGCGGACTTTCAGCGATTGCCTTTCTTGCTTACGGAATTATTTCTTGGAATTGTGGCTGGCTTGAAGGTTACCAAGAAATTGCGATATTTTGTTTTATTTTAGTTGGGGCTTTACTTGGTTTTCTAGTTTATAATTCCCATCCAGCCAAAGTCTTTATGGGTGATTTAGGTTCTCTTTCTTTAGGAGGAGCTTTAGCTACTATTGCGATTCTAACTCGTCACGAGTTGTCTTTAGCCATTATTGGTGGCGTATTCGTTATTGAAACATTAAGTAGTTTTATTCAAATAATAAGTATTCGGAAATTTAATAAAAAGATATTCTTAAAAGCACCATTGCATCATCATTTTGAAGAATTAAAATGGAATGAAAATGATATTGTTAAATTATTTTATGTGGTCGGTTTGCTTCTGGCGATGGCCGCGATTACTTATGGTGTTTGGTTGTAAATAAAAAATAAAAGGGGGTTTTATTTACGAAAAAGGGCATTGATAAACCTTTGTTACTCATGGTAATTTTAATTGCAATCTTTGGACTTATAATGATTTATTCGGCGAGCTATGTCTGGGCCAGTTATAAATTCCAAGATCCTTTTAAATTTGTCAAAATGCAAGGTTTATTTTTTATTGTTGGTTTAGTTCTAATGTATTTTTTAGCGAAACTAGATTATCACATCTATTATAAATATGCCAATATTATTTTACTTATTTGTGCCATTTTACTTATTTTAGTTTTAATACCGGGTATAGGAAGTGTCCGTAATGGTAGTAGAAGTTGGTTTGGAATAGGCTCATTAGGTATTCAACCGAGTGAGTTTGCGAAAATTGGTTTAATTATTTATGTCTCTAAATATTTAACGAATAATGAACGCATTATGAAAAGTATTGTTAAAGGGGTTTTACCTATTTTAGGAGTTATTGGTTTTTTCTTTATTTTAATTATGTTAGAACCTGATTTTGGTACTGCCATGGTTATTGTTTTAACTTTAGTAGTTTTAATATTTGTGAGTGGGGTTAAAATATCCTTTTTTGTTAAAATTGGTTTAACTGGTTTACTAGGAATAGTCGGCATTATTATCGCGGCCCCTTATCGAATGAAACGAATAGTTAGTTTTATTAATCCTTGGAGTGATCCTTTAGGTAGTGGATACCAAATTTTACAAAGTTTATATGCAATTGGCCCTGGTGGTTTACTTGGGCAAGGTTTCTTAAAATCTCGTCAAAAATTTTTCTATTTACCGGAACCCCAAACTGATTTTATCTTTTCGATTATTAGTGAAGAATTAGGTTTTTTAGGAGTTCTAATTGTGACAATGGCTTTCTTTATAATTTTTTACCGGGGTATTAGTATTTCTTTAAAAAGTAATGATTTATTTGGTAAATATTTAGCCTTTGACCTTTGTTTTGGTTTAATTGTCCAAGCAAGTCTTAATTTAATGGTAGTAGTGGGTCTTATTCCGGTTACCGGTGTAACTCTTCCTTTCTTAAGTTATGGTGGTTCTTCTTTACTTGTAAGTATGGCCAGTATTGGAATTATTTTAAATGTTTCTAGAAATAGTTGAAAATATTAAACATATTTTCCTACAGGAAAACATACAGTCAAAATTTCAGTTATATTTTCCTATAGAAAAATGTAACCAATATTAAATATATAAAAAACAAATCAAAAAAATATTGTAAAAAATAATAAAAAAATATATACTTATTATAGTAAGAGGAGTAAAGATGAAAAAGAAGTTGTTAATTATTTTTGGATTAGTTTTAGGAGTTTTTAGTATAACATTTTTTTCTTGTAAAAACTTTTTAACTCATGCTTATAAAACTCCCGATAATAATCCTAATGTGAAAGAAAAAGCTAAAACTAATGAAAGTGAGAAAGCAGAAGATAGTAACATTAAAGAAGATGTTATTGAAAATGAAGAAGAATTAAATAATAGTACTTCTCAAGATGAAAATAATTTAGAAAATGCAGTTACAACGGAAGATAAGAGTACTGTTAAAGAAGAAAACACAAAGACTGAGACACCTGCAAAAGAAAATACGACAACGCAAAGTAAGCCAAGTACTAATACAACTACGGTAAAAGAAGATACTACTAAAAAAGAAACTACAACAGATAACAAGAAAACTGAAACCAATACAAATACTAGTACAACTCTAAGTACAAGCACCAACACGAATAAGGGTACAACTACTGAGCCTAAAAAAGAAACTAAAACTTTAGTAAATACGGAAGATGTTACCGAAAGAGAATTAAAAAGTGAAAAATATGGGACAAAGTTTTATACTGAAAAGCATTATACATTAAGTTCTTATAGTGATGGTACGACTAAAAAAGATTTAATTTATACAGTTTCAACTGTAATGGATGTTAGTGGTTTTAATGGAACGGCCGCCAGTATGATGGATGAAGCTAAAGCTTTAGTGGAAGCAAATAGGAAAACATATAATGAATTATTAGCAATAGTTAATGGCTATCGGGCTGAAAAAGGGGCGAGTCCTTTAGAGTTAGATGAAAATTTAACTATCGCGGCTACCATAAGGGCTATGGAAATGGCTTATACCAATGATATGAATCATACTAGACCTAATGGTAATAGTTGTTTTGATATTTTTGAAGAATTAGGAGTTCCACCAATGTATACTTCTGGTGAAAATATTGCTGCAGGTTATTTTACTCCGAAATTAGTAGCGGAAGGTTGGAAAAAATCTCCTGGGCATTATAGTAATATGATAAATGCTAATTTTAAAAAGATTGGTTTAGGTATGATGCGTTTACAAGGAACTACATATGGTATTTATTGGGCGCAAATGTTTACTAGTTAAAAAGAAGGATAAGTATGAAGTTAGATAAAAAATTTATAATTATTGGTATAATATTAATTGTGGCTTTAGCTCTAGGTTTATCTTTTTATTTTCTACATAATAATAAAGAAGAAAAAGAAGAATTACCTACGACTACAACCGAAAATAAAGTAGTTTATCTTATGTTAGATGATTTAATTAAAATAGAATATACTAAAGAATATGGTATTTGTAATGGCCCGGTTTGTACTTGTACGGATATTTTAACCAATGTTACAAATTATGAAATATTAATAGAGAATAATGCCATTTATAATAATTTAGATATAAAAAATAAAAGCATTGAAGATTTTATTTTAGATATTTATAATGTTAGTCAAGATAATAAAGTTAGTTTAGAAGAAATTAATATTTATACTAATGATGATTTTACTAAAAATGATTTAGATGCAGTATTAAAAGATAAAGTAAATATTAATTATGAAGATAAATTAAATGAAGAAGAAATTATTAACGCGAATAAAGTAAAAGAATATCAAGTTATATTTAATAGTAATGGTGGGTCAATAGTAGAAAGTCAAACAGTGAAAGAGAATGACTTAGTAACTAAACCAGATGATCCTGAAAGAGATGGTTATACTTTTGGTGAGTGGCAATTAAATGATAAAAAATATGATTTTAAGACGAAAGTAACCAGTGATATTACTTTAAAAGCCACTTGGAATAAAAAGAAAACAAGTAGTACAACAACTACAAAACCAAGTACAACTAAACCTACTAAAAACTATGAATCAACAATTGATAAAATAAATTTAAATGAAACTATTTTGATTAAAGATAATTTTTATCGTTATGGGGAAGTAGATTGCTATTATTTTGTTACCAATTTTGCTGAAGTATTTCCTAATTTAGCGGGTGAATCTTATATAAGAGTAATTGATGATGGAAGTATAAATTATGAAAGTAATTATGATTTATTAATGTCACAATGGGAAGAAGGGTTTAAAAAATTTACTTTTGATACGGAAAAAGAAACAAATGCTTTAAATGTTTTAAAAGATCTAACTAATAAAACTTATAAAGGATTGATATTTACCGGAGGATTAAGCGAAGATAATCATGGTTTATATTATCGTTATCGTAATTTAACTATTGAAGATAAAGATTTTACTAGTTTAAAGAGTAGCATTGATAAAATCCAAGATGATGCTTTAATTAATTTAAATGTCTTAAGAGGAGCTGTTTTAGTGGAATTTCCTAATGGCTCTGGTGGTTATCCAGATAATAAAAAAGTATTAGCGGAAGATTTATGTGAAGAATATAATTTAGTCTGTAGTAGATGGTAATTAATTGACATAATCATACATATTATTAGAAATATAAATTGCAAACAAAAAACAAATATGCTATTATCTAATTATAGAGGAGGAATAAATATGCCAGTTTGGTTAATTGTTATTATTGTTGTATTAGTCTTACTTGTTTTATATGTTGTTAGTGTTTACAATAGTTTAGTTTCTTTAAGAAATAAAGTAAATGACCAATATAGTCAAATTGATGTCGAATTAAAAAGAAGATTTGATTTAGTACCTAACTTAGTTGAAACAGTTAAAGGCTATACAAAACATGAAAAGACAACTTTAGAAGATATTGTTAAAGCAAGAAATACTTATGCAAATGCTGGAAACATGCAAGATCAATTAAAAGCTGATGGAGAACTTACGAATGCTATTAGTAAATTATTTGCTCTTGCCGAATCTTATCCAGATTTAAAGGCGAATGAGAACTTTATTAACTTACAAAATGAACTATCAGAAATTGAACAAAAAATTGTTTATGCTAGACAATTTTACAATGACTCAGTTCTTAAGTTAAATAATAAAATTGAAATGTTCCCATCAAATATTGTTGCGGGTATGTTTAATTTTAGCAAAAAAGAATTCTTTGAAGCTTCTAATGAAGAACGTGCAAACGTTAAAGTTAAATTTTAAGGCATTATTTAATGCCTTTTTTAAGGTTGTGATTAAATGAAATTTAAATATATATTATTTTTGATTATTGGTTTACTTTTTACTAATATTGTTTATGCTAATGATATTAGTAATATTAATATGAGTATTTATGTAGATAATAATGGAGATGCCCATATTAAAGAAAAATGGAATGTTAATATGAGTGAAGGTACAGAATTATTTAAGTCTTATTATCATATTCAAAATTCAGAAATAACTGATTTTAGTGTTAAGATGAATGATATATCTTTTAATACTTTAGATACTTGGAATGTTGATACTACTTTTGAAGAAAAAAAGTATAAAGCTGGAATAAATTATGTGAATGATGGTTATGAATTATGTTATGGTATTTCTAAATATGGTACTAATACTTATGAAATGGATTATACAATTACGAATTTTGTCGTTAGTACTAGTGATAGTGATATGATTTATTTTAATTTAATTCCGGATGATATATTTGAAAGTCCTGATAATATTTATATTAAGATTTATAGTGATTTTAGTTATTCTGAAACTATAGATGTCTGGGGTTTTGGTAATTATGGAGGAGAAGCCTATGTCTATGATGGTTATATAGAAATGCAACACGAAGATGAACTTGATAGTAATGAATATATGACTGTTTTAGTTAAATTTCCTAAAGGTACTTTTAATACTAATGTTACCTTAGATGAAGATTTTAATTATTATTATGATATGGCTGAAGAAGGTGCTACTACTTATATTGATGAATCTGATAAATTTAGTATTAGTGAATTTTTTGTAACTATAATTGCCTTTATTGTTTATAGTTTACCATTTATTATAGTCGTTATAGCTATATCAAGAGCTAATACTAGTGGTTATGGTACTAAGAAATTAAAATTTAATAAAGGTATTAAGAATGTTAAAGATGTCCCATATTTTAGAGATATTCCTTGTAATAAAAATATTTTTGAAGCTTATTGGATAGCTTGTCAATTTGGTTTAGTTAAAAATAAAAATGACTTTTTAGGAGCTATTCTTCTTAAATGGTTAAAAAATAAAAATATTGAAAATGTGGTAGTTAATACTAAAAAGAGTAAGAATGCTTTAAAATTTAATAACTCAAATGGTTTAAATGAAAAAGAGTTAGAATTATATGAAATGATGAATGAAGCAAGTGTTGATGGTATATTAGAAGATTACGAATTTACAAGATGGTGTAAAAGTCATTATTCTAAAATATTAAAATGGTTTAATGAAGTTATTGATAATACCACGATGGAATATGTAAGTAAAGGATTAATAACTGAAGATAAAAAAGTAATAGGAACTAATTATGTAGTTAATGATAGCATACATGAATATGGTATGCAAATGGCTGGTTTAAAGAATTTCTTAAAAGATTTTTCCAATATTAAAGATCGTTATCCTATTGAAGTTAATTTATGGGAAGAATATTTAATGTATGCCCAAATATTTGGTATTGCTAAAGAAGTAGCGAAAGAATTTAAAAATTTATATCCTGATATTATTACCGATGATTATTATAATGATATTATCTTTATTCATACGATATCATATAATGGAGTTCATGCCGCAACAACGGCAGAGCAAAGGGCCCAAAGTTATTCTGCTGGTGGTGGTGGATTCTCCTCTGGTGGTGGAGGCGGTGGTGCCTTTGGTAGTGGTGGAAGTATCGGTTATCGTTAAAAGAGTAGAAATACTCTCAGACTGTTGACAAATAGGTAAAATTTTTTACTTATTTGTCTTTTTTATGAAAAAAGTTTTGAAATATACTTTT
>CANPYA010000051.1 GCA_947587565.1 uncultured Bacilli bacterium
ACTTCGGCCCCTTTTAAATAATAGATACCATCTTGAATATTAATAACTTTAAAAACTGTATCATTATTATAACTTTTTCTAGTTACAAAATCCCCTTTATTAATTTCCAAAAATATCACCACTAAATTTTATGAAAATAAAATGTCTAATATTCTTAAAAATACTCTTGGTAACAAACGTTACTTTTGTTATTCAGTTGTAAAAGAATCTAAAAATTCATATAAATCTTTTTCATACATTGGTACATAATTAGGGTCTGAATAGCTTTTAACTTCATAGCAATCATCTGGCCACACAATTTCAAAACGAATACTATAAATAACATTATTATAAGAAAACATTACACGAACTGGTAAACCTCCTTTTATAGTTGTATGCTTTCTAATAAACGCTACTGTATTTAAATTTTTAATATAATATTCTTCATATCCTTCTCTATCGCCAAAAAAATCTCCAGTATATTTATCATCAGTGTAATTAGTTCTAATACTAATTCCATACCAATTTTTGGCTATATTTCTTAAACTTTTATCACTATTTACTAAATTAAAATGGGCTTGAGCAATTTTATTATTACTAATTTCATAGTCAGATAACTTATAAAGATCACTATCAAAATATTTGTCATATAATTTATTTTTTAAAAATTTTAATTGTAATTTATCTTCTATTTCATTTAAAGTATAATAATTATTTTCACCAAATAAATTACAGTCATAATCAGTATTTATCCGATCATTAAATTCAATGTGTAATCCTTTATCATCTTGTTCTACTTCAAAATTTTTAGTAGCATTCCAATAATTATTGATTGCAGTTCCTGCACTTACTCCAATTACAGATATTACAATTAATATTAGTCCAATATAAGCATATCTTATTTTAAATATTCCTTTTACTTTATTACTACCTTCCATTTTATTTATTATGGCATTATAATTTTTCTCTTTATTAAAATCTCTTTCCATTATTTTTTTTAATTCATTTTTATTTGACATTTTTGTCATCCTCCTCTTTCATTTTTAAGTTTAATTTTTTTATAGTTCTATAAATAGAATTTTTAATATATGATTCACTTACATTTAAAACTTTTGCTATTTCTTTAATAGTCATATCAAGTTCATAATATAGATAGAATATCTTTGGAATATTTTGATTCTTTTCTTGTTTTAAATAATTCCACATTACACTAAAATCTTCTTTTTTTATAACATACTTTTCAATATCGATGGCATCTTTAATATTATCTACTAATTCTAAGTTATCAGTAGTTTTATTAAAAATTGATAATTCTTTTAATCTTGTAATCAAAGTATAATGTTTTTTTATCTTATTAAGAGCAATACCAATTAAATAACTTTTTATTTTACTTTCTTCAATATCTAAATTATTTATTTTCTTCCAAAATTCTAAATATGTTTCTTGCAATATATCATCTGCATCATTAACATTATGACATTTGATAATAATATAATTTAAAATATCATAATAAGTATCATCATATACTTTATTAAACTTATCTAGGCTTTCCTGACTAGTCATTTATATCACCTACACTATATAATCCCAAAAAGTTATTAAAAAGTTTCAAATTTAATATATTTTTAAATTAATTTTTACACAAAATAATATAAATATCAAGATAACATCAATTAAAAAAAAGCATTAATCAAATTGACTAATACTTCATTTATAATTCTCTATTACTTATAAATACATATCTTTCAAAATTATTATAATCATATTCTAATTTAAAATAAGTATCCTTTAAATTTTTTTGAACTAACTCTTTTATTAAAGCACCTTCATTATTACCAATTTCAAAAGCAATTAAATAATCATCTTTTAAATTATTCTTTAATTTTTCTAAAATAATACGATAGAAGTAAATTCCATTTTCAGAAGCAAATATAGCATTTTGTGGTTCATATTTAGTTTTTTTATCTACTTTATCATTGAAAGGCACATAAGGAGGATTACTAATAATTAAATCATATTTTTTGTTACTTTGATAATTATTAATATCACATTCCATAAAATTAATTTCTACATTATTTAACTTAGCATTTTTTTTGGCTACTTCTAGGGCGTTTTTACTTATGTCTATAGCATCAATATTACAAGAAATGTTCTTAGAAAGAGCAATACTTATACAACCACTGCCAGTACCTATTTCTAAAATATCGGGATTGTTAATATTTAACTTTTTTAAATAATTTAAAGTTTTTTCAACTAAATATTCAGTTTCAAAGCGAGGTATTAAAACACTTTCATTAACATTAATTATAGTATTATAAAATTCAACATTACCAATTAAATATTGAACTGGATAACCTGTATGTAATTTTTTTAATGCTTCACTTTGTTTATCTTTACTAACATATTTTTGAATTAATTCTTCATCAGTCATTTTTTCTTCTTCCTAAAATTAGTTTACAAACATTTGCCTCTTCTTCTTTATCCGCGTTATAATTATATAAAAATTTTGAAACATCTCTTACTTCATAATGTTTAGTAACTTTTAAACATTTATAACAATATAAATCTTTAATATGCCCAACGGGTCGATCACTACCAACTTTTCTTTGAATTGTTACGATATTGCCACATTTTAAACAAACTAAATCGGAAGGATTAAACTTCAAAATTCTCACCAGCTAACTTAAGACGCATATCTTCGGTTATTAAGGCTTCAATAATTGGATCTAGATGACCATCCATTACCCGGTCAAGTTCCATAACTGAGAAATTAATGCGGTGATCCGTAACTCTATTTTGGGGATAATTATAAGTTCTGATTTTTTCTGAACGATCACCTGTACCAATTTTAGTTTTTCTTTCGGCACCAAGTTCTTGTTCTTGTTTTTGTTTCATGTCATCATGTAGTTTAATACGTAGTAAACGCATGGCATTTTCTTTATTTTTAAGTTGACTTCTTTCGGTTTGGCAACCAACTACTACACCAGTTGGAATATGCGTAATTCTAACTGCTGAATTTGAAGTATTAACTGATTGACCACCAGCTCCACTAGAATGGAAAACATCAATTTTTAAGTCACTTTCTTTAATTTCAATTTCAGCATCTTCAACTTCAGGCATTACTAAAACCGTCGCTGTTGATGTATGAACTCTACCTTGGGTTTCCGTAACGGGTACTCTTTGAACACGATGCGAACCACTTTCATATTTTAATTTGGAATAAACATTGTTACCTTTTATCATACATTCTATTTGCGAAAATCCACCTGAAGTACCTTCAATTGCGTTCAATACTTCAATTTTCCAACCATTTTCTTCCGCATAATAAGAATACATTCTAAATAAATCACCCGCAAAGATATTGGCTTCATCACCACCAGCGGCTCCTCTTATTTCCATAATGACATTTTTACCATCATTTTCATCTTTAGGTACTAATAAAACTTCTAATTCCTTGCGAATACTTTCTAATTTAGTACTTAGTGTTTCTATTTCACTTACGGCCATCTCTTTAAATTCTGGGTCATCTAAAAGAATTTTATCATCTTCCAAAGCTTTTTCAGTTTCTTTATATTCATTATATTTATTAACTATTTCTTCTAAATCACTTTGTTCTTTAGATAAAGTTTTTAATTTATTATAGTCATTTAATACTTCGGGCTTTGTAAGTTCAATTTTTAATTCTTCATATTTTTGTAAAATATTATCTAATCTTTCAAACATTTTTAATCACCTGTTTCTTCCAAGATTATATCATTTAAAATTAATTACTGCAATAAAAGAGCCTTATTTCTTTGGGACAACACGAATATTACAATGCTTAATTAACTCATATTTTTGTTCAATTTTATCATGAATTTTATTAACTATTTTATTGGCGTTATTTAAAGTTATTTTACCATCTAAAGCAATTTCCATATCAATATAAATCCTGCTACCAAACATTCTTGATTTAAATTCGTTTATATCAATATTCTTTTGAATTTCCATAATTGTTTTAATAATTTCATCATTTACACTGTCATCACATGCAGTATCTACTAGTTCGGTTACGGCATTTATAAATATTTCGATTGCCGTTTTAATAATTAAAATACAAATTAAAAGACTACAAATAGGATCTAATATAGGAAAACCTAAGCGAGAGGCAAATATACCAATGAAGGCTCCAATACTAGATAAAGCATCACTCCGATGGTGCCAAGCATCAGCTTCCATAGAGGATGAAGAAATCTTTTTGGCTGTTTGCATAGTATAATGAAACATAATTTCTTTTACGACTATAGAAACAATGGCCGCAAGTAAAGCTAGACCTCCCGGAATAACTAGGGTTTTATCAAGACCTTTAATAATGTTTTCGACTCCAACATAACCAATACCGATACCGGTAACCAGTAAGAAGAAAGATAAAACTACGGCAAAAGCTGATTCAATTTTTTCATGCCCATAAGGATGCTTGCTATCGGCTTCCTGTCCCGCTAAAACTAAACCAAAAATAACAGCGATGGTAGTAATAACATCGGATAAAGAATGCACCGCATCAGAAACCATCGCATTACTATGAGAAATAAGGCCACAGACAAGTTTAAAGACAAACAAAAAGAAATTAATAACAACTGTTATTATGGAAACTCTTACACCTACATTACTCATTAATTTGCGCATAAATAATCACTCCCAAGTCACAAAAAGTGAAACATTACTGCTTCACACTTTATATATAATATATGTTTTATTTTTAAGATTTGCTAATATATCTACCTAACTAATTTCTTCTTCTTCATCAATAATGACTAAATCTTTTAAATCATCATCATCGTCATCATCATTATCTAAATCATTATCATAGAAAATATCTTCATCATCTTCTTCAGTATCCATATCTTCCATATCTTCATCATCATTTTCTAACTCTTCACTAGATGTCTCTTCTTCATCATCTTCGACAATAATTTCTTGTTTATGTTTAATAGCTAAATCCCAATAACCATTTTCTAATAAAACAAATTTTTTATTAATAGATAATAATTCAAAGAAGTCTGTAATATGATCCATAACAGCTTCTTCATCTAAATCTAAAGCTTTACTTACACTTTTAAATAAATCTAATAATTTCATTTTCTTGCCATTTTTTTCTAATATTAAATAGGCAATTTCATCATAACCCATACTTTGTAATTCTTCTTTTGGTATATCTTTTAAATTCATACTAATTCTCCTCATCTTTCACATTATATGCAACACCTTAATATAATTACTATAATATTTGTATTATAATTTCTTTTTCTTCATCATCAAGTTGATATTTAAGAATAATTTTATCTTTATTTATTAAGGAACATTTAGTTAATTTTGCACTAAAATTATTATTCTTTTCTTTTAAAGTAATTTTAAATAACTTCGTCTTAACATTTACTTCCATAAGATAATCATTATTCTCTCTTGTATATATCTTATTATTTAAATCAATTATATTTGTTGCATCTTTTTCTTTAAAAGTAATTACATTATTATTTATCTCACACAATACATTTTCGTATTTTATAATATCCTCTTTATTATTTTTTAAACACCAATTTATTTTCTTTTTAATACACCCACCTCATTTGTCTTTAAAAATATAACATAACACTTCTATAATTTCAACATATTTTTTCAATTTTTTTGCATAATAATCTTAGGTGATGAAAATTGCGGGCTTTGAAACTAGTGGGAAAAATCTTTTTATTTGCCTTTTTATCCTTTATTGTTTGCTATATAGGTATCAATATTTATGCGATGATTACGCCTAAATTAAATATTACTAATAATGGTACATATTATTTATATGATAATAAAGATGAATTAGTTTACCAGGGAAGTAGTACCTCTTCTTGGGTAAGTATTGATAAGATTGATGAGAAATTAATTAATGCGGTAATTTCTATTGAAGATAAGAAGTTTTATAAACATCATGGGTTTGATATACCAAGAATTGCGAAAGCAATGCTTACAAATATAGAGTCTGGTCATATTGTCCAAGGTGGCTCAACAATTACCCAACAATTAGTTAAAAATTTATATTTAGATTTTGGAAAGACTTGGAAAAGAAAAATTGAAGAAGCCTTTTTAACAGTTATTGCGGAACTCCAGTATAGTAAAGATGATATTTTAGAGGCTTATCTTAATACGATTAACTATGGTAATGGGAATTATGGCGTAAGTAATGCCTCACTTTATTATTTTAATAAAGATATTAGTGATTTAACTTTAGAAGAAGCCATTATTCTAGCGGGTATTCCAAAAAGTCCGAATAAATATAATCCCGTATCTAATTTAGATGCTACTTTAAATAGAGCAAGTATTGTGGCTAAAACAATGTTAAATAATGGAGCAATTGATGAAGAAACTTATAACAATTTAGATTTTAATAATATAACAGTTTATGGTAAAACAAATGATAATAATTTACAAATGTTAATGTATTATCAAGATGCGGTTTATAAAGAATTAGAAGATTTAGGTATAAGTAAGAGCATTTTAGAAACCGGTGGCTTACATATTTATACCAATTTAGATATGGCTAAACAAACTAGCTTAGAAAAAAATATTTTAAATAATATTGAAGATGGCGATGATATTCAGGTTGCTAGTGTCATAGTGGACCCCGATACGGGTAAAATTGAAGCCTTAACGGGTGGTCTAGATTATGGCGCAAGTCAATATAACCGGGCAACCGAATCTAAAAGACAAGTCGGATCTACTATGAAACCTTTTCTTTACTATACGGCTTTAGAAAATAATTTAGTATCATCTTCTAAATTTACCAGTGAATATACGGTATTTAATATTAATAATAAAGAAACATATTCCCCAACTAATTTTAATAATAAATATGCCAATAAAGAGATTACCATGGCCGCAGCAATCGCCTTCTCTGATAATATCTATGCTGTTAAAACCAATTTGTTTTTGGGAGTGGATGCCTTAGTTAATACAGCAAAAAAAGTGGGAATTAAAGAAGAATTAATTGGGGTCCCTTCTCTAGCTTTAGGTACCGGTGAAATAAATATAATTGATTATGCGACAGGTTATGCCACCCTTGCTAGTGGAGGTTATAAAAAAGATTTATATTTAATTAGAAAGATAGAAGATCCTGATGGGAATGTTATCTATAATAAAGAAGAAAAAAAGAGTTTAGTTTTAAATCCTAATTATGTTTATATTTTAAATGAACTACTTTCTAATACGTCATCTTCAGCATTTAAAGATTATACGACGGCGACGGCTGCTACTATTGCGAGCAAATTAAGCCGAAAATATGCGATTAAAACTGGAACTACAGCGACTGATTATTGGACAGTAGGTTATAATCAAGATGATTTAATGTTAGTGTGGTTAGGTTATGATAACAATAAAGAATTTACAAAAGGCTATAGTGCTGCAGGTAAAAATATTTGGGCTGACACTATGGAAGAAATTCAAAAAGGAATCGAAGATAATTGGTATGAGACTCCCACTGATGTTGTAGGAATCATACTAGATGCTGTTACTGGTGAACTAACAAATGATTCTAGTCGTGCCATTATGTATTATTATTTAAAAGGAAGTGAACCCAATATAAATGCCCCACAAAAAGAAAATGACAAGTTAAATTAACCTGTCATTTTTTAATTAATCAATTTAATAATAAAAATTAATTTGATAAATTTTCTGCTTGAGCTTCTTGTTTTTGTTCTGTTGCTTCTGTTGCTTCAGCATTAGCTAAAATTAAATTATATAATTGTTCAATTCTTGAAGTATATGATTGAAATCTACTTTCTAATTGATTAAATCTTCCTTTCATAGCTTCTGCTACTTTACCTTCTGTTGAATTAGGATCAGTTGCTTGATTCATTGTTGTTTTTACATCATCAAAAATAGCTTGCATTGTTTTTTTACAATCACTTATTGTATTAGCATCTTGTTTAACTCTTTCATATGTAATTCTAGTTGTTCCGTTATTCATTAATTATCCTCCTTTAACCTTCAATTTTTATATTAGCAATATTATCAGCTTGATTTTTTACTACAGCAGTACCAAAATTAGATAAAAATTCACCATATTCTACAATAATTTGAGCCATATGATTCATATCATTATGATGTTTTTCAATTTCATTAGCAAGTGCTATAGCATCTGGTGATGTATAATTACTATGAACCATTTCCTCAATTGTAGCATAAATTTTTTTAACATTATCAGCAAAAGCTTGACCATGTTCAACCATTTGTGCTCCTTTAGCTCTTAATTCAGCTGGATTTGCATAGAATAATCCCATGATTTCCTCCTTTACAATAATAATAATCGTGTTCCAGTTTTTATATTTGAATCTTTAATAATCATATTAGCATCATATTTTTCCCCACTTGTTTTATTATAAAGATTAGGTTTATTATTATCATAATAATTTTTAGTTAATCCTGGAATATTTCTTACTAAAAGAGTAATAATGTTATGTACTCGTTGATCAATTGGAATTAGTAATTCATATTCCTTATCAAGTATAGGAATTTCTAATGTAACATAAACTCTAAAATTCATTTATAATCACTCTCTACTCTTACAGTATAACAAACAAGAAAATATTTGTAAATTATAATTGATATTTTTTTACGTTTTCTTTACATCATAATTTTTTATTAATTTGACTTTTCAACTAATTTTAAATCTGCAAATCTTTCTTTAAATTTACTTAATGTCATTCCACTATATGATTCTTCTTTATATACCATCTTTATATATTGACCATTCCTTATTACTACATCTGCATAATCTTCATTTACATATTTATTTATTACTTTATCATAATTTGCTTCCGCATTTGCCTCTGTCTTAAAGTCATAATAATGTTCTACTCCTGTTATCTCTTCTTCATTATGATGTATTACTACTTTATATCCTTCTTCACTTTCATATACTAACCTATTCTCATCAGTATATATTTCTTCCCATTTTGGAAAATCTTTCTTTATATCATATCCTTCTGATACTTCCGTATTTACTTCTGGACTTGGATTATATCCTCCTCCATAGTATCCTCCACCACTATGATTACTTGGTTTCTCTGGCTCTTCAGGACTTCCTCCTCTTCCGCTTCCTC